>JAZRWA010000086.1:0-109386 GCA_045599485.1 Clostridia bacterium
GATGGGGGCGGCCCTGCGGCACCCCTCCACCATGTGCCGGGAAACCTCCAAGGCAGGCCGGGCGGCGGGGGGGGGTTTTGCTGCTGTCTTGGGGGCAGCGGGGACAGCCTGAGCCGGGACGGTCTTTGCGGCGGCAGCAGGCTTTTCAAGAACCGCTGCAGGCGACGCCGTCCGCGGAGCTTTGCGGCGGGCGGCGGTCTGCTCGGCGTTCTTCTTTTTGCCGGCGTTGATGGCGCAGACAATGATGATGATCACAATCAGCAGTTCCATAACTGCTCCTCCCATCGGTTAAGCGTGCTCTTCCTTGGGAGCTGCGGGACGAGGAGCGGCGGCACCGGCAATGCCCTCGCGCATCGTGGTATCGGCGATCACGTTTTTCATCTGATAGTAATCCATGACGCCCAGCTTGCCGCTGCGGAGCGCTTCGGCCATGGCCAGAGGAACCTGCGCCTCGGCTTCGACCACGTGGGCGCGCATCTCCTGCACGGCGGCGATCATTTCCTGTTCGCGGGCGACGGCAATGGCGCGGCGCTCTTCGGCCTTGGCCTGGGCAATGCGGCGATCGGCCTCGGCCTGATCCATCTGCAGCTGAGCGCCGATGTTGCGGCCGACATCCACATCCGCGATGTCGATGGAGAGGATCTTGTAGGCGGTGCCGGTATCCAGACCCTTGTTCAGCACGTTCTGGCTGATCAGGTCGGGGTTTTCCAGCACGGCCTTGTGCGTTTCCGAGGAGCCGATGGTGGTGACGATGCCTTCGCCGACACGGGCGATGATGGTTTCTTCACCGGCACCGCCGACCAGACGGCTGATATCGGTGCGCACGGTCACACGGGCCTTGGCACGCAGCTCGATACCGTCCTTGGCTACGGCGGCGATGGGAGGCGTTTCGATGACCTTGGGGATAACGCTCATCTGCACGGCCTGCAGCACGTCACGACCGGCGAGGTCGATGGCGCAGGCTTCGGCAAAGGTCAGCGGAATGCTGGCCTGCTGGGCAGAGATCATGGCCTTGGCAACACGCTCGATGTTGCCGCCCGCCAGGAAGTGGCGCTCCAGCTGATCGATGGAGATTTCAAGACCCGCTTTGCGGACCATGATGAGGGTATCTACCAGACGATGGGGAGAGATACGGCGCAGGCGCATGCCGATGAGGGCGGAAACGCGGATCTTGACGCCGGAAGAAAGGGCACGGATCCACAGACCAACGGGAACGTAACGGAAGAAGACCAGCAGAAGAATAAGAATGACGACAGCGGCGACGATCGAAATGCCGGGCATGGTGATGACCTCCTGTTATTGATAGTTAATGGGTAACTTTGTTCACGTAAATGGTGGTGCCTTCCACGCGGACGATGCGGACGGCTTCGCCTTTTTCGATGTAGCCGTCCTCACTGATGACGCTGAGCTTGCCGCAGTCAAACTCGGCTTCGCCCACGGGGCGCAGCGCGGTGCGCACAGTGCCGGTCTTGCCGACAAAAAGCTGCATTTCACGCAGGGCTTCCTGCTTTTCGGGGTCGGTGTTGCTGTCCTGCAGGGTCAGGCCCTCGCGATTCAGCTTTCCGCTTGCGACCAGCCGCAGCGAAAATGAGATGGCGATGGCCAGCAGGGCGGTGACAGCGGCCAGGATGATGAGCGCTGCGGCGGGGCTGAACTGCGTCCATGCCATGACGATGCCGCTCAGCAGCAGGACGATGCCGGAGATGCCCGGTACGCCAAAGCCCGGCATAAAGACCTACACGATCAGCAGGATGACGCCGGCCAACACACACAGAGTGACTGCCAGGATCCAATCCATTGGCGGTTGCCTTCCTTTCATTTGAGGATGGGTCTATTGTAGCATACTTTGCGGCGGATGGAAGGGGATGACGTTTCAAAACCGCATTTTTACGCCTGATTTGTCAGCGAGTGCTTGAGTGTCAGCACATCCGCCTCGTAAACGGACTTCAGCTCGCGGCGGTAAATGATGGCCGCGGGATGATAGAGGGAAAAGAGCGGCAGGCCGCAGGCGGCGGTGTGCCAAAGACCATGCGTGTCGCCCACAGTGGCCTTGTCATGAAGAAGGGCCTTGAGCGGGACGTTGCCCAGTGTGACCAAAGCGGCCGGGCGGACGAGCTCGATTTCCTTTAATAAATACGGAAGGAAGAAGGCAATCTCTTCTTTGAAAGGGGGACGGTTGCGTTTTCTTCCAGTGGGGCCGATCTCAAATGGGCGGACCTTGACCACGTTGGAAACATAGATCTGAGAGCGTTCCAGCCCCATCAGGTCCAGAAATTCCTGCAGGTTCTGTCCCGCTTTGCCCACAAAGGGACGGCGCTGCAGCGTTTCCTGCTCACCGGGAGCCTCGCCGATGAGCATGAGCGGCGGCGTAACGCTTTGACCGTCACCGAAAACAACGACACGGTCCGCCCAGAGGGCGAGGGAGGCCTCTTCCATCTGACGGTTCAGTTCATTCAGCATTTTGCAGCTCCTTCAGTTTGGCCATGACCTGCTGCAGATCGTGCCAGGCATCCCGTTTTTTGTCGGGGTCGCGCAGCAGGGCGGCGGGGTGGTAGGTGGGCATGAACCAGAAGCCCTTGCGCTCCGTCCACTGGCCATGCTGGCGGGTGATACGGAATTCGGGATCCAGTACCGCCTTGCAGGCGGTGGAGCCCAGCAGCACGATGACCTGCGGGCGTACCAGCATCACCTGGGAACGCAGAAAGGGCAGGCAGGCGGCGGCTTCCTACGGCAGCGGCGTGCGGTTGCGCGGCGGACGGCATTTGACCACGTTGCAGATGTAGGTGTCCTCGCGGTCGATGCCCATGGCGGAGATCATGCGCGTCAGCAGCTGCCCCGCGGCACCTACAAAGGCCAGCCCCTGCGCGTCTTCATCCGCCCCGGGGCCTTCGCCGATGAACATCAGCCGGGCCGTACGGTTGCCCTGCCCCGGCACTTTGTTGTGGATGCCCTCGCACAGACCGCAGGCGCGGCAGGCGGCAATGGCATCCAGCGTTTCCTGCCAGGTGTAGGGCATTATTTTGCGCCTCCGATCGTTTGCAGCACGACAGAAAACACGCTTCGGATATCGCCCAGCAGCCAGTTGAGCAGGCTGACGATGAGCACCACCAGCACCAGACAGACGGCGGCACCGGCGATGACGCCGCCAAACTCCAGCATGCCTTCAGCGAGGCGGTAGCGGTCGCGCTCGTCTTCTTTTTCTTCCAGGCGGCGCTCAAAATAATCACGATGCTGTTCCATGACGGCGCTCCTTATACATAATCCATCCAGGGGGTGACGGCATCTTCCCGTCCGGTGAGGGAACCGCTTTCCTGAAGTCCATCAAAATGCTGCTGGCGCAGCGCCTCGTAAAGCAGGATGGCGACCGAGTTGCTCAGGTTGAGGGAACGGGCTTCGGGACGCATGGGAATGCGCACGCAGCGGTCATAGACGCGGCTGAGCAGTGACTCAGGCAGACCTTTGGTCTCACAGCCGAAAACGATAAAATCATCGACACCGTACTGTACCTCGTGATAGCTGTGCGGCGCTTTGGTGGTGGCGAAATGGAAAACGGCGTCCGGATAGCGGCGCATCAGGTCTTCAAAATCGGGATGCACGATGACCTGGGTCAGGTGCCAGTAATCCAGCCCGGCACGCTTCAGATAGCGGTCGCTCAGCTCAAAGCCCAGCGGCTCGATCAGGTGTAGCACGCTTCCGGTGGCGGCGCAGGAGCGGGCAATGTTGCCCGTGTTTTGCGGAATCTAAGGGTTGTAGAGCACGATGTGCAGCATAGGCTTCCTCCGCGTTGTAAAAAAGAGACAAATATGATATACTGACTTTATCAGCGCATGCAAAGGAGAAACAAAAATGGAACCGATTCTGATCGTCATGGCCGCGGGCATCGGCAGCCGCTTCGGCGGGGTCAAACAGTTGGCGTCCTTTGGAAAGCATAACGACCATATCATTGACTATTCGCTGTACGACGCCTACCGCGCGGGCTTCCGCCGGGTGGTGTTTATTGTCAGCGAGGCCATCAAAGCCGATTTTGAAAACGGCATCGGCCGCCGGGCCGCGGAGCACATGGAAGTGCACTACGCGGTGCAGCGCATGGAAAACATTCCGGAAGGCTGCACGGTGCCCGAGGGACGTGTGAAGCCCTTTGGCACGGGTCACGCGGTCATGTGCGCCAAGCCGTTTATTGACGCACCCTTTGCCGCCATCAATGGGGATGACTTTTACGGACGGGACGCCTTCAAAGTGGTGTATGACTTTTTGAAGCAGCCGCACGGCAAGGGCGAGTACGTGATGGCGGGCTTTAAGCTGAAGAACACTTTGTCCGAGAACGGATTTGTCTCCCGCGGTGTGTGCAGTACCGATGAAAACGGCCTGTTGACCGGCATTGTGGAGACCACACACATCATTTCCACCTGCGACGGACCGCTGTACACGCTCGATGGCGAGCACTATACGCGCCTGGAGCCGGAAACGGTGGTTTCGATGAACATGTGGGGATTTACGCCCGACCTGATGGATGAATTGTGGGCTCGCTTCCCCGTCTTCTGTGAAAACAGCCTGAAGGGGAACCCGCTCAAGGCGGAATATTATCTGCCCTTTGTGGTCAATGATACGCTGAAGGAGGGCATTTCCACCGTGAAGGTGCTGCCCACCACCGACCGTTGGTATGGCATCACCTATCGGGAGGACCTGCCCGCTGTGCAGCAGGCCATTGAGAAAATGTCCTCGGACGGTACCTATCCCGAAAAGCTTTGGAAATAAGCGTTATTCTTCGGTGACGGCGGTACGCATGGCTTCGCGGACGCCGAGCAGCTGCATATCCCGCAGCTGATTGGCTACGGCATCCTCGAGACCGTCCAGCTCCCTCAGGTCGCAGCCCCAGATCTCCACATCACTGAGGGCAGCGTAGGCGAGAGATTCGGGCGCCATATCGCAGCTCATGCGGGAGAAAGCCGACAGAACGGCTTCCCGGTCGAGCACGGGACGGCGGGCATCCTCGCCGGGCAGCTCATAGGTGCCTTCCGCCGTTCTCTGGCAGCTGCTGAGCAGCATGACGGCGGCGCTGATGGCAAAAACCGCTTCCGCCGGCAGCACGCCTTCTTTGTTCATCCAGGTGTTGAGCACGGGGACGACGCCGCTCATCAGGCGGGAGGGCAGGTTTTCGCCCATTACGGGCCAGCTTTCCGCGCCGATGGTGTTTTCCAGATAGGAGCAGACATGGGCGGCGTACTGCAGGGTATCCTCCAGAGAAGCCGGCATGACCGGCAGATAAACACGGGTCAGCGCACGGGCCAGGATGCCGCGGATATCGTCATCCCGCATGGCATCGCCCACACGATAAATGCCGCACAGGGCGGCGCAGGCAGCCAGCAGCGCCGAGGAGCCGCCCAGCATCAGTCGGCGGCGTTCCCGGTAAGGGGTCAGGTCGCGCACCAGGCGCACAGCCCCGCGGCTGCCGTCCACCGGCAGCAGGGCGGCAGCATGCTCATCGGCTTCGATCAGCCATTCGGCGCAATCCTGCAGGGTGGAGCAGACGGCGTTTTCCTCTGTCATCCAGCGCAGAAAATCACGGCCGAGGTTCCATAAAAGGGCGCAGCGGATCATGTTTTCTTCCAACAGGGCGCCGTTGTGCTCTTTTTCGTCACAGGGCAGCACGGAGATGCCTTTTTTTCCGGCATGGAGGCGGGCAAAAAGAATGCGCACGGCAATGCCGGCAAAGGTAGTGGCTTCCGCCATGGAGGCAGCGGTCTCCTGCTCGTTGACGGGGACGGATTCATCTGCCATCAGGCAGCACAGGGAGTCACGGCAAGCCCATTCCTCTTCCTTGGTGGCACGGTCGGCACGCTCGGCGTACTGACCAAGCAGTCCGCGGGCAGAACCGCTGACCCCCAGAACAAGGGCGTGGCGGGTGCCTTCCTCATCCAGTTCGACCGCCGTCAGAAGGTATTTTTGCTGATCCATAACTGCCTCCGGTGTGTAAAAATCATTGCTCTTTCATTATAATACCTTTACATTGACTTGTCCAGCGATTACAATGGAGTGCGGGCGCCGCACAGACGGCCCTTGGAGGAAACGATGCCGACAAATGATAAAACCTTGCTGGAGCCTACACAGGCGCAGCTGTATACGATGCTGATCCTGCGGGAGCTGGGCGCCAGTACGCACCTACAGCTGCTGTATTTTGTGACGGACAGCGAGCTGATGAATGATATTGAGCTGGTGCTGGCGCTGCGCGCGCTGACCGAAAACGGCCTGGCGGCGGTGATCGAGCGTCCGACGGAAGGGCTTTACCGGCTGACGGAAGCCGGGATCGAAACGCTTTCGTTTTTTGAAAAGCATATGCGGCACAGCGTTGCGACCGCCATCTGCGAAAAGGCACCCGGCTATCGGGAACGCTACGAGAGGGAAAACCAGTTTTCCACCGCCATCACGCGGGAGAGGCGCGGCGATTATGTAGCGCACCTGTGCCTGATGGAAGGGGACATTGCCGCGATGGAACTGAAGCTGAATGTGCCGCTGCAGGAAATGGCGGAAAAGCTGACCGGCGCGTGGGAAAAGCACGCGGGAGAGATCTATCGGTATCTTCTGTCGCAGCTCAATGAGGAGGAAATGTGAGCGTCTGGGCGATTTTGCTGGCCGGGGGAAACGGCACCCGGATGGGTACGTATGAAAACAAAACGCTGCTGCCCGTGGGCGGTCTGCCCGGTCTGACCCGGGCGGCGCAAACGCTGAAGCGGCATTGCGATGGAATCGTGCTGGTGACCCGTCCGCAGGATGGAACGGCACCCATGGAGGCGCTGCGCCGCGGCGGCATCACTGCGGAACGCACGGCATCGGCGGGACAGGATCGGCAGCAATCGGTGCTGAACGGTCTGGAAGCACTGCCGGAGGAGTGCGACATCGTGCTGATCCATGACGGTGCAAGGCCGCTGGTGGATGACAGGACCGTGGAAAATGTGATCGCCTCTGCCCAGGAGCATGGCAGCGGCATTCCCTGCACGGCGGTGACAGACACGCTGAAGCACACCGTGGATGGCTGTGTGATCGACGGTGAAGCGGATCGATCGATGCTGCGGGCGGTACAGACCCCGCAGGCGTTTCAGAAAGAGTTGATATTGAAGGCACACCGGGAAGCGGTGAGCCGCTGCACCGATGACGCGGCACTGGTTTCCGCTTTGGGTGTGCCTGTCAGGCTGTGCCCCGGCGGGGTACGCAACATCAAGCTGACGATTCCGGAGGATTGCGCTGTGGCGGATTTTTTTGCTCTGGGCATGCCGCGTGTGGGGCATGGCTATGACGCTCACCGGCTGACGGAGGGGCGGCAACTGATCCTGGGCGGGGTTGAGATTCCCTATGAAAAGGGATTGCTGGGTCACAGCGACGCGGATGTGCTGCTGCATGCACTGGCGGACGCGCTTTTGGGAGCGGCCGCGCTGGGGGATATCGGGCAGCATTTTTCGGACAAGGATCCGCAGTACAAGGGCATTTCATCCCTGATTTTGCTGAAAAAAACGGTGGAGATACTGAAAAGCCACGGCTTTGTGCCCTACAATGCCGATGTGACGGTGATCGCGCAGCGGCCCAAGCTGATGGGGTATATTCCGCAGATGCGGCAGAACATTGCCGAGGCGTTGGAGTTGCCCATCGGGCGGGTATCGGTCAAGGCGACCACCACGGAGCAGATGGGCTTTGAAGGACGCGGGGAGGGCATCAGCGCTCACGCTGTGGCGTTGGTGTACGGAAAGGAATGAATCCCATGTGGAATTGCGATAAGTGCGGCGCGGCCAATGATGACCGCGTGAACATCTGCGTATCCTGCGGCGCGGCGCGCAGTGTGGGGCGCTTTGGTGCGGCACAGCCTCAAAACTCCGCGGCATATACCGCGCAGCGGCAAAGTGCCCCGGCGCGAAGCTCTCCTACCACCCCGGGGGCGGAGTATCATCCCGAGCCTGTACGGGCGCATGGCGGCGGCGGATTCATGTTGATGGGTACGCTGCTGGCCACTTTGATGTTTGCCCTGACGATGGTGCTGGCATGGCGGCAGTATGACGCGGTGTCGCCTGTGGTGCTGGGACTGCTGTTTGATGATCTTGAATCGCTGGGCGGCTTTGTGTGCGCGCTTGTGTATGCTGTGCTGGCGTTTATGGCATCAATGCTTGCGGCGGTGCCCGGGCTGCTGCTCACGGCGGCGGGCAAGGCGATCCGCCGGCTGGCAAGGATCGAGGAACGATAAGGACGAACGAGCAAATTATTGGGGAGGGCACGCTTTTCGATGCCGAAAAGCATGCCCTCCCCAAACCCTACCTGAGAAAAGGCAGTTTTTGTATACGGCATCACACTCTTGTATTATTGCTCGGCGTTTGTCGGCATTGGTGCAAGGGTTTGTTTATTATAAATCGGCAATAAAAAAGCATTTCCATTCTTTATATGGAAATGCTTTTATTGAATTTCCTGTTCCAATTTTTCAAATATTTCTGCTTTGAAGAACTATGTCAGCGTTACACCCAAGCCGTCGCACAGTTTTTTGACGAGATTAACGGATACTTCGCGGCGGCGTTCATCCATCATACTGTAAACCGAAGATGGTGTCACGCCTGAACGATTGGCTAAATCATTTAGCCGTATTCCCTGCTCCATACACAGCTATTGAATCCGTTCCGCGACTGCATCCTTGACTGACATATCATTCACCTCGAATCAAGAATACAAAATTTTACGCAACAGCGTATACGCACTTGCGTAAAATTTTAAATTATGGTATGCTAATGATATCGAAAGGAAGTGAGCCTTTGCAGATTGACTTCGGGAAAAATCCAGAAACGGATCACGAATCAACGGTTGGCGAATGACAAATAGCTTTAGGACTTTGCTGGTGAAGTGATTATGAATATGAGAGTGTGGAGATGAAAACCATCTTACCTGTCATAGAATAACGGTTGTATGTCACAACGAAATCCTATGCTGGAATCAATAGAGCATGATTATCGAATAGGAGATGGATGAAGTTATGAAAGAGGAAATGATGGAATGCCCCGTTTGCGGTAAAAAACTTCCGGTTAGCTATTTCGCTTTTCTTGATAATGGAAACCCTGCGTGTCAGGCTTGTGTTGACAAAGAAGATAAGAGAGCAGAATAGAAGAACAACAAAGCAGATTAAGAAGCATGGTGGAAACACTTAAACAAGGGAGGACATAGAATGAAAAAAAGGTACTTCATCATCAGTTTGCTGATCGCGTTGCTGATCAGCAGTGTCGGCTATGCCGCAAACACTGACACAAGCGGGTTGTTTACTTATGCAATTAAAGGAAACGGAACGGTTGAAATTACGGGGTTTGATTGGGCAAGCAACAGGCAAGATATTTATGTTCCACAGTATATTGATGGGTACTCTGTAACATCAATCGGTGAGAAGGCTTTCGCACGTGAAACAGAAGTTGGGTATAGGGGATATAATCTTGAGAAATAGTATAGTCTTTATTTGCCTGATACTATTACAACGATAGGGGTAAAAGCGTTTTTCAGTTCCCCAATCAGCACTGTAAATATTCCGGGAAATGTTACTTCAATCGGAGACGGTGCTTTTGCCGGATGCTTTCTGCTGAAAACTATTAACGTATCACCTAACAATGCAACATTCACAACAATTGGTGACCAACTGTACAATAAAAAAACGAAGACATTGGTAACTGTAGCAGCGGGAGCGGTACTGAAAAATACAGGACGCTCGTATAAACTAAATATACCGTAGGGAATCGTTGCCATTGGTAACTATGCTATGTATGGTTTGAAATGGAATGTTAATGGTAATTGTGTAGACATTGACTTTATTGCCCCGAAAAGTCTGAGAAAGATAGGAGATTATGCGTTTTGGGGTACGACACTATATCACTTTGATACAGGAGAAGCTATAATTGATTATATTGGAGAACGAGCATTTGCAAAAACACTACAATTTGCTGATTGGAGCAAAGTTACAATACGTAATGTTATTGTATGTGGACCAGAGGCATTTTTTGAATGTGGTTAGTCTACAATGGGAAACCCAATAACCTATATCAATATGCCGAATATTTCGAATGAAGCATTGAAAGGGGCAGAAAATATTATTATTGGTGACGAATCAAGTAAGCGCAGTGTTGTTCTTTCGTGCGGTGATAACGGCTTAAATGGTGCGAGAGTTCTTGATTTAGATATTGATAGTTGCACAGAGATTGGAACTCAAGCATTTGCGAATGCGAGAACAAAATCGAGCACAAGAAATTATCATTTTAATATTATCAGTCCTGAAATAGGAAGTGGCGCATTTGAAAAGTTTGGAGCAGGTGATGGCTATACGGAATGGACTGCTACAATAACTTCATCATGTAAAAAAATAGGCGATAGAGCTTTTTATGATTGTAGATACCTAAGCAAAATAGAAATAGAAGAAGGTGTGGAAAGTATTGGTAATCGAGCGTTTATGAATTGTAGTAAGTTATAGCAAATTACGATTCCTGCGAGTGTGATTTCTATTGGTATGGATGCATTTGACAGAACGACGGTGATGTATGTTGAACAGGAATCTTATGCTGAAAGTTGGGCGAAGGAAAACGGAAGAACATATAAATACAATACAACCGACGATTTGAGCTGGCTCAATTAACAACAAAAACGCCCTTGCATCTTTGATGGATTAGTACAACCATCAGTGCAAGGGCGCTTTTGTATGCAGATAAATACTGCTTTTTCGCGGAGGGTTTGGGAACCGCCCTTTTTGGCTTCAAAAGGGGGATTTCCAATGTTGTTTCTTTCTCCGTTATCCGCGGTGAAGCTTCTGCTTTTGTTGTTTGATCTTGTCAAAAATGCCGCCCAGGAAGAGGGCGTTCAGGACCAGAATGGCCAAGGCAAGACCTGAAGCAAAATCTGTCAAATTTCGGATGGGATGATCGGGGATGATGCCGCCGAAACCGTGGGTCATGTCCAAGATGGCGGCGAACAACAACAGCAGCGCCGCTCCGACGGAATTGCCGAGCATTTTCTTTTTGAGGTTTGTTTTTTCCGCGTCACTGTATTCCGCTACCTGTGTCAGGGTGTCTTTCAAATCCTTATCCATTTTCTCGCTTTTCCTTTCACCGTTAATGATCTCTCTGATGTCAACATCGTAATAATCCGCCAGCTCTACCAGAACGCTGAGGTCGGGCATGTTGCTGCCGGTTTCCCAACGGGAGACGGTGCGACCGGAGACGTTGAGTGTTTCGGCCAGCTGCTCCTGGGTGAGGTTTTTTTCTTTGCGGAGTTCTTTCAAGAAGCTTCCTGTCTTTTGCTGATCCATGAGGGTTTCTCCTTTCGAGAACGAGATTAGCGGAATAGCGGTTCAAAAAACACGACACAAAGCGAGAAATGCCCTGTTTTTTGCGATTAGACAGGCATGTCTAATGAAATACGGAAGAAATTTAATGTCATCAGGGGAAGTTCCATTAAAAATGCCTTTTCTCGGGTGGGGTTTGGGGCGGGGATGCTTTTCGGCACCGAAAAGCGTGCCCGCCCCAATCGTATCCGTTAAGTTTCCCCGAAGAAGCGCTGGGCGATGTCGGCGGCGGCTTTGGCGTCGGGGGCGTAGAAATCGGCGCCGATGGCGGCTGCCCACTCGGCGGTGACGACAGCGCCGCCCACCATGACGGCACGGGCGGGAGAGGTGGACTTGAGGAGCCGCACGGTTGCTTCCATGGCGGGCAGGGTGGTGGTCATGAGCGCGGAAAGACCAATGAGCGGCGCACTCTCCTTTTCGGCGGCGGCAAGCACAGCCTCGGGAGAGACATCGCGCCCCAGATCGATGACGCGGAAGCCATAGCTTTGCAGTACGGTGGCGACGATGTTTTTGCCGATATCGTGAATATCTCCCTTGACCGTGGCGATGATGATGACGCCGCGGTCCTTTTTTTCGGCGGAATCGGGCAGAAGAACACGCAGGGCCTCAAAGGCCGCGGAAGCGGCGGAGGCGGCATTCATCAGCTGCGGCAGATAAAAGGTGCCCTTTTCGTAGCGGGCTCCGGCCTCGTTGAGGGCGGGGATCATGTGCGCGGAAACGATATCGGTGAGGGAAAGCCCCGAAGCGAACAGCGCGGCGGCCGCGGCTTTGCTCTCACCCGAAAGACCGTGCAGAATGGCAGATTCCAAAGACGGCACAGCATCGGACCGGACGGGGGCGACGGGGGCCGCGTTGGCGTTGGCGGCGATGTAGGCGGCCGCGGAGGCATCCTCGCCGCTGAGGACGCGGTAGGCACGGACGGCATCCATGACAGGCGCGGACAGCGGGTTCAGAATGGGCAGGTCCAGCCCCGCGGCGAGCGCCAGCGTGAGGAAGGACGCAGTGACCTTTTCGCGCTGCGGCAGACCGAAGGAAATATTGCTGACGCCCAGCACCGTTTTGAGCCCCAATTCATCATGGACACGGCGCACGGCGGCCAGTGTTTCGGCGGCCTGCTGCGGCTCGGCTGAAACGGTGAGGGTGAGACAGTCGATGAGCACATCCTCTTTGGGAATGCCGATGGCGAGCGCGCGGGAAAGAATGCGCTCGGCAATGCGGAAGCGGCCTTCGGCGGTCTTGGGGATGCCGTTTTCATCCATGGTCAGGCCGAGCACAGCGGCACCGTAGCGGCGGGCCAGGGGCAGCACGGCGGCCAGCTTGGCCTCCTCGCCGTTGACCGAGTTGATGATGGGTTTGCCGTTGACGACGCGCAGAGCGGCCTCCAAAGCGGCGGGGTCGGCACTGTCCAGCTGCAGGGGCAATTCCACCGCCGACTGGACGGCACGGACGACCTAGGGCAGCAGGGCGGCTCCATCGGCGCCGGGGACGCCGCAGTTGACATCGAGAAGGTCGGCACCGGCGTCGGCCTGTTCGACTGCCTGACGGGCGACATAATCAAAATCATGATCGATCAGGGCCTGACGCAAACGCTTTTTGCCCGTAGGGTTGAGGCGTTCGCCGATGAGCAGCACACGGTCTGCCGTAACGGCCCGGGTGGGTGAGGCAAAAACGGTGGGCAGCACGGTATGACGCGCGGGGACATCCATACCATGGATCGCGGCGGAAAGGGCACGGATAAAATCGGGCGTGGTGCCGCAGCAGCCGCCCAGATACTGCGCGCCGAGGGAAACAAAGGCGGGCATGAGGGCGGCAAATTCCTGCGCGGAAACATGGTAGCTGCCGTCCCTGGGGTCGGGCAGACCGGCATTGGGCTTGATGATGAGCGGAAGGTTGGTCAGCCTGGATAAACGCTGCATGAGCGGCAGCAGTTCGGCAGGACCCAAAGAGCAGTTGATGCCGAGAGCATCCACCTGCAGGGCGTTCATCACCGCGGCGAAGGATTCCAGTGAGGTGCCGGCAAAGGTGCGGCCGCTTTTTTCAAAGGTCATGGTGACGAAAACGGGCAGATCGGATTGCTCTTTGGCAGCCAGAACGGCTGCACGTGCCTCGTAGAGGTCGGTCATTGTTTCGATGACGATGAGGTCTGCCCCTGCGGCTGCGCCGCTTTGGATCATTTCGGCAAAAATATCGTAGGCTTCGTCAAAGGTGAGGGTGCCGTAGGGCTCCATCATGCGGCCGATGGGGCCGATATCGAGGGCGACACGGGCTTTGCCGTCCGAAGCGGCTTTGGCGCAGCGGATGCCGGCCTCCACAAGCTGCGGCACGGTGCAGCCGCTGCCCAAGACCTTCAGACGGTTGGCGCCGAAGGTGTTGGCATAAATGATGTTGCTGCCTGCGGCAACGTATTGCCGCTGCACGGCAATGATCGCCTCGGGGTGGGTAAGGTTCAGCACCTCGGGGCAATGGCCGGTTTTCAGACCCATGGCTTGCAGCATGGTGCCCATGCCGCCGTCAAGCAGGATCGGTTTTGCCACAGAGCATCCCTGCCTTTCTGTATTTGCAGTCGGTGCGTGCCGCGCAGCCGGCACAGCTGTTGGAAACATGGGGGAAGGGCGTATCCGAAAAAAGGACAAGACCGGTGACGGATTTTTGCGGCAGCATCATGCAGCCCTCCGTGAGGGTGATGCCGACGGCGCGTTCGGCGTCCAGCAGATGCAATAAGGCCGGCTGCGCCGACAGCGGCCAGCTGCCATAGCCCGGGCTGATGCGGCGGGAAAAGCGGCTGCCGGCAAGGGTACGGGCTTTGTCCTCTACGGCATCGCAGACCGATTCGATGAGCGCGGAACCGCAGGCATCGGCAAGGAGCGCGGCAGCGGGATCGCGCAGTGACTCGGCACACGCAAAGCGTTCAAATTCCAGCCCGAGGGTGGCGGCAAACAGCATGGCTTTCCCTGTGACGGGCGCTTCCACCTCCGGCGGAAGCGTGTCAAAGAGGCGAAAGACCGCCCGGGGGCGGCAGAGCTGCTGCAGGCGCGCGGCGGTCTGACGGAGGGAGGTCAACAGCTCCTGCGGGACGGGACCGCCGTTCCAGCCGAGGCAGCGAAGGGCTTCGCGAAGATCAATGCCCTCGGGATGAATCTCCATGGGTCCCCTCCAGATCGAAAAGGTACGACAGGTTGTCGATGATGGCTTTGGCGATCCACGGCTTGTTCATGGTGTACAGGTGGATGTGTTCGATGCCATTGGCGATGAGGTCGACGATTTGACCGCAGGCATAGGCGATGCCGGCCTGCTCCATGGCAAGGCGATCGGAACGGAAACGGTCGGCAATGGCGGCAAAGCGCGGCGGCATGATGGAGCCGGAGAGCTTGACGGCACGCTCCACCTGACGGGGGTCACAGATGGGCATGATGCCGGCGCAGACGGGCACGCGGATGCCGTGACGAAGGGCGCGCATCATGAAGTTATAGAAAAGACTGTTGTCAAAAAACATCTGCGTGACGAGAAAATCCACCCCGGAATCGACCTTGCGCTTGAGGTGATCCATATCCTCCTCGCGCGAAGGGCACTCGGGGTGCTTTTCGGGATAGCAGGCGGCACCGATGCAGAAATCTCCCTCCGAGTGGATGAAGCGGATCAGATCGGCGGCATGCTCAAAATCGTGACAGGGGGAGCCGTCCATCGGCAGGTCTCCGCGCAGGGCCAACACGTTTTCCAAGCCGGCTTCCTGCATCTGCCGCAGCGCATCCCGCACCTGATCGCGGGTGGACTGCACGCAGGTGAGGTGGCTGATGGGGGTGACCTGCTGCTCACGGATGGATTCGGCAAGACTGCGGGTGAAGCCCGGCGTGGTACCGGCGGCACCGCAGGTGACGGACATGAAGGAAGGATGCAGGGCGGCAATTTCGGAAGCAACAGCGCGGGCGGCGGTCAGCCCCTCAAATTTTTTGGGAGGAAAGACCTCGCAGGAGAGGGTGACGCGGCCGCTTTTCAAAATGGTATCAACACGCATAAAGGGCCCTTTCAAACATCGGAATGAGAATAAGAATACTATGACACATGGCGGAAGATTTGTCCAGCATTGCGAAAAAGAAATCGATGTATCTGTCAGTTTTTGACTGTACAAAACGGAGTTAGTCATGTATAATTGATGCTGATCTTTTAGAACAGGAGAAGGAAGATGACCTTAAAGGAACTGGAGATCGGCAAAAGCGCGCGCATTACGGCGGTGGGCGGTACGGGGGCCCTGAGACAGCATCTGCTGGATATGGGCGTAATTCCCGGCGTGGTGGTCACGGCGGTCAAACGCGCGCCGATGGGCGATCCCATTGAAGTAAAAATTCACGGTTATGAACTGACGCTGCGTCTGGACGACGCCGCGGCGATCGCCCTGGAACCGGCGGAACACAAAACCGAAAAGGACACACAGCAGAACAAAAGAAAAAAGAGCGAGCATCCCGGCCTGGGCGAGGGCGGACGCTTTCACCTGAAGGGGGACGGCGACCCGCTGCCGGAGGGAACACGGCTGACCTTTGCGCTGGTGGGCAACCAGAACTGCGGCAAGAGCACGCTGTTCAATCAGCTGACGGGCTCCAACCAGCACGTGGGCAATTTTCCCGGTGTGACGGTGGACCGCAAGGACGGCGCGATCCGCGGACACAGCGAAACGCTGGTCACTGACCTGCCCGGCATTTATTCGATGTCGCCCTACAGCAGTGAGGAGCTTGTATCCCGCAATTTTGTGCTGAACGAAAAGCCGACGGCCATCATCAACATTGTGGACGCCACCAATATTGAACGCAACCTGTACCTGACCATGCAGCTGCTGGAAATGGACACGCCGATGGTGGTGGCGCTCAACATGATGGACGAGCTGACCGGCAATGGCGGCGCGGTGGATATCAACCGCCTGGAGGAAATGCTGGGGGTGCCCGTGGTGCCCATCAGTGCCGCAAAGAATGAAGGCGTGAGTGAGCTGGTGGAGCATGCACTGCACATTGCGCGCTACCGTGAAAAGCCTGTATCGCAGGATTTTTGCATTGAAGAGGAGCACAACGGCGCGCTGCATCGCTGTCTGCACGCGGTCATCCATCTGATCCGTGACCATACGGAGCGGGCGGGGCTGCCGGTACGCTTTGCGGCTTCCAAGCTGATCGAGGGAGATGAGCACATCCTGCGGCAGCTGGAGCTGGACAAGAACGAGACGGAGCTGCTGGAGCATCTGGTGCTGCAGCTGGAAACGGAGCGCGGGCTGGATCACAGCGCGGCCATGGCAGACATGCGCTTTGGCTACATCAACCGTGTGTGCGAGGAGACGCTGACCCGTCCGCACGAGAGCCGGGAGCGGCTCCGCAGCGAACGGCTGGATAAGGTGCTGACGGGACGGTATACCGCCATTCCCGTGTTTGTGCTGATCATGGCGGCGGTGTTTTACCTGACCTTCAATGTGATCGGGTCGTTTTTCCAGAACCTGCTGGCAGACGGCATTGACGCGTTGACGGCCGCGGTCGATACGGCCCTTGGCGCTGCTCATGTCAACAATGTGATACACAGCCTGATCATTGACGGCATCTTTGCGGGTGTGGGCAGCGTGATCAGCTTTTTGCCCATCATTGTGACGCTGTTTTTGTTCCTTTCCCTGCTGGAGGACAGCGGCTACATTGCCCGTGTGGCGTTTGTGATGGATAAGCCGCTTCGTAAGCTGGGACTTTCAGGACGCAGCATCGTGCCCATGCTGGTGGGCTTTGGCTGTACGGTGCCCGCGGTGATGTCCACGCGTACGCTGCCCTCTGAAAGAGACAGGCGCATGACCCTTCTGCTGACGCCCTTTATGAGCTGTACGGCAAAGATGCCCATCTATGCCTTCTTTGTGGGCATGTTCTTTCCGGGACAGGGCGGGCTGATCATGGTGGGGCTGTATGTGCTTGGCATTGTCACGGGCATTCTGGCGGCCTTTTTGTACCGCAAAACGCTGTTTTCCGGTGAGGCGGTGCCTTTTGTGATGGAGCTGCCCAACTATCGTATGCCCGGAGCCTGCAGCGTGCTGCAGCTTTTGTGGCAGAAGGCGGGAGACTTTATCCGCAAGGCCTTTACGGTCATTCTGGTGGCCACGGTGGTGGTGTGGGTGCTGCAGAGCTTTGATGTGCGCCTGAACCCCGTGAGCGATTCCGCAGACAGCATGATGGCGCTCATTTCCGGTGGACTGGCCCCTTTGTTTGCCCCCATCGGTCTGGGGGACTGGCGGCTGTGTACGGCACTCATCTCCGGCTTCATGGCCAAGGAAAGCGTTGTCTCAACGCTGGAAGTGCTGTTTGCAGGCAGCATCGCCGTCGCCCTGACAACGGCCCAGGCCGCCAGTATGCTGGTGTTCAGCCTTATCTATACGCCCTGCGTGGCGGCCATTGCGGCCATCAGGCGGGAATTGGGAATGCGCTGGGCCGTGGGCGTGGTGCTGTGGCAGTGTCTGCTGGCGTGGTGCATGGCGTTTGTGACGCGGCTGATTCTGCTTTTGTAAGGAGGAACGCAGACCGTGAACGCGGTGGATATCATTCTGATCGTACTGGTGGCGGCGACGCTGGGGCTGGCGATCCGCAGCATAAAAAAAAGACGCGGCTGCTGTCAGTGCGAGGGCTGCAGCATGTGCGGCAAGCCCTGCGGGAAACATGACTGAAAATGATCGATACGCACATTGATATGTGAAAACAGAAAATTTCTGCTTGTCAAACGAACACTTTTGTGGTATAAAATAAGACAGATACAACATCAAATGTTCGTCCCGCTTGCGATGGAACAGCGCGGACGGAAAGGAAAGCATTATGAGTCAGTTTTATGCACAGTTCGGCCCCCTTCTTTCCCATCTGGTGTACTGGCTGTTTATCGCCATGCCGGTCAGCTGCGCTGGGGCCATTTGCGGACATGCCATCAAGGAAGAAAAGGGCGCGAGCCTTGGCTTCACGCTGGCTTTTGCTTTGGCCGGCGGCGTGTGGATGTATCTGATGCTGAAGCTGTAATGGGATATTTCTTTTGCCTGCCGGATATGTTTCCGGCAGGTGTTTTTTACTGTCTGCGCATTGCCATGGAGGGCTGCAGGCGGTATAATAGCAGAGAACAATAAAAGGAGGCGGCTGAAGTGCCCAGACTGCTGATCACGGGCTTTGAGCCCTTCGGAGGCGAAAAAGTCAACCCCGCGTGGGAGGCAGTGAAGGCCCTGCCCGATACGATCGGCAGATGGCAGCTGTATAAGCTGCAGGTGCCGGTGGTGTTTGGCGTGGCGGGGGAGACCGTGCTGAACAAGGCGGCAGAGGTGCAGGCGGACGCGGTCATTGCCGTGGGCATGGCTGCGGGACGACCGGCAGTTACGCCTGAACTGGTGGCCATCAACCGCCGTTACGCCGATGGGCCCGATAACGCGGGGCAGCGCTTTTGCGACACGCCGTGCGATGCGAACGGCCCAAACGCGTATTTTTCCACACTGCCGGTGCGCTGCATGGCGGAAGCCATCCGTAAAAAGGGTCTGAAAGCGGCGGTGAGCACCACGGCGGGCACCTATGTGTGCAACGACCTGATGTACGCGCTGCTGCGGGCGTATGAAAACACGGCGGTAAGAGCCGGCTTTATCCACGTGCCGTGTCTGCCGGAGCAGGCGGGGGACAAGTACCCTTCCATGACAAAAGAGGAGATCGCGATGGCGCTGGAAGCAGCCATTGCCGTATTGTAACGCATGAAGACTGACAAGAAAAATTTTTTGCATTGGGCGGCGGGCATCCTGTTGTGCTGCCTGGGCATTGCCCTGTTTACCAAGGCAAACTTTGGCCTTTCAATGATCGCCTCAGGCCCTTATCTGCTGCATGTGCTGCTGAGAGATGCCTGGCCCTGGTTTACGCAGGGCACGGCGGAATATGTGTGGGAGGCACTGCTGCTGGCGGCGCTGGTGCTGCTGCTTCGAAAGTTCAAGGTGAAGTGGCTGCTGTCCTTTGGCACGGCAGTTATTACCGGGCTGATCATTGACCTGTATTTTTCGCTGATGGGCGGCAACGGCACCTACGCGACGATGCTGCAGCGGGTGCTGGCGTATGTGGGAGGCACGGTCAGCTGTGCCATCGGCGTGGCTTGCTATTTCAGAACCAACCTGCCCCTGCAGGTGTATGAGCTGGTGGTGATGGAGCTGGCGGAGCACAGCGGCAAAGGCACGGACAAGGTCAAGTGGGCCTTTGATATCACCATGCTGATCATCTGTGTGGTGATGGCGGTGGTGGTGCTTTTGCTGCGCGGCAGCTGGATGGCCATCAACTGGGGCACGGCGGTGACCACGTTCGTCAATGCGCCGCTGATCGCCGTCGCGGGAAAAATGATCGACAGGCTGGAAAAGAAAAACTGACGGAGGAAAAAAGAATGCGCTGCGGATGCTCAAACTGCGGAGCTTTTATGATCCACGCGGACGAAAAGGAAATGTGCGTCTGCCCCGAATGCGGCAGCCGCTGCAGCGCGTGCCTGGGCACCAACACGGTGGTCAGTCGTGAAAGCCTGAAGCGCCTGCAGAACATGGACTGGATCAACCGGGACATTGCGCGGGCGGAAAATAATTTTGCCGATCAGGATGAAGAACAGGAAACGGATGACCGCTTTGGGAGGTGGCAAGGATGAGCTTGCCGAAGATGATCGCCGTGGTGGGCACCAATGCCTCCGGCAAAAGCAGCCTTTCGGTGGAGCTGGCGCGGGCGCTGGGCGGCGAGGTGATCTCCGCTGATTCCAGACAGGTGTACCGCGGGCTGGACCTGGGCAGCGGCAAGATCACCGAGGCGGAGATGCAGGGTGTGCCGCATCACCTGCTGGATGTGATCGACCCGGGAACGTTTTTTACCATGGCGGATTTTCAGCGCCTGGCGTACGCGGCGATCGATGATATTTTGAGCCGCGGGCGGCTGCCGGTCATGGCGGGCGGCACGGGGCTGTATGTGGACGCCGTGTGCGACGGTTATGTGCTCAGCGATATTGCGCCCGATTTGGATCATCGGCGTTATCTGGAGACCAAAGCCACGCCCGAACTGGCAGAGATGCTGCGCGCGGCAGCACCGGAAGCGGAGATCGATTACGCGAACCGCAACCGCATCATGCGTGCGCTGGAAAAGCTGCACGACGGCGATACGCTGGAGCCCAAGCGGGAGAAACGCTATGATACGCTGTATCTGGGAGTGACGTGGGACCGCCCCACGCTGTGCGAGCGCATTGATGAACGGTTGGACCGCCGGTTTGACGAGGGCATGCTGCAGGAAGTGCAGAGGCTGATCGACGCAGGTGTGACCGAGGACTTTTTGTATCGGCTGGGGTTGGAATATCGCTACATCAGTCAGTATCTGCTGGGCAAGGGCGGCAGCTTTGAAGAGATGAAGGAAGAATTGGCCAAGGCCATCAAGCGGTTTGCCAAACGACAAGTGATCTGGTTCAGAAAGAACAAAAGGATCCATTGGCTGGACATGCGCAAGGAACCGCTTCAGGAAGCCATGAAGCTTGCGGAAGCATTTTTGAAGGGGGAAGAATCATGAAGTTCACTACGATCTTTTTTGATATCGATTACTGCCTGATGGATACGCCGACCAGTGAGCGCCGCATCATCCGCGAGCTGTATGCCCAGCAGGGGCAGATCGTAGGGGATGACGTGGGCGATGAGTACCGCGAGATCAACCGCAAGCTGTGGGTGTATCTGGACCGCGGAGAGCTGAGCCGCGCCGAACTGTATGTGAAGCGTTTTCAGAAGCTGTTTGAGCTGCATCCCTTCTTTAAGCCCGCCGAGGAGGTGGCGCCCTGGTTTTTGGAGCAGCTGGCGCATGCCTATGACGCGCAGGAGGGGGCGGCGCACCTGCTGGAACGCCTGCAGAAGGCGGGGGTGCGGGTCTTTACCGCTTCCAACGGTATCGGCGAAGTGATGAACGGACGCGTCAGCGCGGCCGGGCTTTCGCAGTACCTGACGGGCGCTTTTGCCGCCGATGATGTAGGCGCCATGAAGCCGAGCCATCAGTATTTTGACACGGTGTTCAAGCGCAGCGGCGAGACCGACCTCAGCCGCACGCTGATGGTAGGCGATAACCCCGTGACCGACGTCAACGGCGCGGTGGATTACGGCATGACGGGCGCGTTGTTTGGCGCGCGCTGGCAGGAGCCGTCCAAGGCGACCTACGTGGCGCGCACCATGGCGGAGCTGGAAAAGCTGCTTTTTGAGGAGGAAGAATGCTGACCCATTGCGGTACGCAGACGCTGGAAACGCCGCGGCTGCTGCTGCGCCGTTACGCGCCGGAGGATGCCCCGAAGGTGTTTGAAAACTGGGCGGGCTGCCCGGCTGTGACCGACAGGCTGGACTGGACAGCCCACAAGGATGTGCAGGTGACGCGGCGGCTGGTGGAGATGTGGGCGGAAGCCTATGACAGCGTGACTGTTTACCGCTGGTGCATCACGCTGAACAGTGAGCCCGTGGGTGATATCGCCGTGACGCGCTGGAGCGAGAGCGATGAAGGATGCGAGCTGGGCTATTGCCTGACAGAAAAGCTGTGGAATCAAGGGCTGATGAGCGAAGCACTGTCGGCCGTGACGGACTATCTGCTGCATCGGGTGGGCTTTTACCGCGTGGGGCTGAAGCATGACAGTCAGAACCCCGCCAGCGGACGTGTGATGCAAAAATGCGGCTTCACCTTTGAAGGCACGCTGCGCGGGCAGAAAAAGCGGCGGGACGGCAGCCATGCCGATGTCTGCTGCTATTCGAGACTGCGTGACGAGAATGGGGACGGGGAATGATTGGAAATCCCGCTTTTTGATGTCAAAAAGCATCGTTTCCAAACCTTCCGGGAAAAACCGGTTTATTATACCTCGATGGGATATTTCTGCACATGGCCTTACATGGCCCTCAAATGAAAAAACCTTGCATATTTGATGCATATCATCCGTGCAAGGTTTTTTATTATATTCAGATGGCCCTTTCTCGGAAGGGATGAAAAGGGGAACGATGCTTTCCGGCTTCGGAAAGCATCGTTCCCTTTAATCATTCTTATTCCACGGTCACGCTCTTGGCCAGGTTGCGGGGCTTGTCCACATCCAGACCCTTGGCGACGGAAACGTAATAGCCCATCAGCTGCAGCGGAATGACCGCCAGGCTGCCCACAAAGTGCTCATCCACCTTGGGCACATAAACGCTGAAGTTGGCGGAATCCTCCACGCCGTAGTTGCCATTGGTGGTCAGCGCCATCAGATAGGCACCGCGGGACTTGCACTCCAGCATGTTGCTGACGGTCTTTTCGTACAGGCTGCTCTGCGTCAGCACGCCGATCAGCAGTGTGCCGTCCTCGATCAGGCTGATGGTGCCGTGCTTGAGCTCACCTGCCGCATACGCCTCGGAATGCACATAGGAGACTTCCTTCATCTTGAGGCTGCCCTCCAGCGCAATGGCGTAATCCAGACCGCGGCCGATGAAGAACACATCGTGCGCGCCGGCAAACTTAGCGGCAAACCACTGGATGCGCTCCTTGGACTCCAGAATGGAGGCGATCTTATCGGGAATGGTCAGCAGCTCCTTGATGTAGTAGCTGTACTTTTCCGGATCGATGAGGCCGCGGATGTAGCCCAGCTGCACCGCCAGGCAGTAGCCGGCGACCATCTGCGTGCTGTAGGCCTTGGTGGTGGCCACGGCAATTTCGGGGCCGGCCAGCGTGTAAAGCACGCTCCCCGCCTCACGGGCGATGGAGGAGCCGACCACGTTGATGATGCCCATGGTCTTGACACCGCGCTCTTTGGCCAGGCGCAGCGCGGCCAGCGTATCGGCGGTCTCACCCGACTGGCTGATCACAATGACCAGATCGTTGGGCCCCAGGATGGGATCACGGTAGCGGAACTCGCTGGCCAGCTCTACACGGACGGGCACACGGGCGAGGTCCTCAATGACATACTGAATGGCCATGCCCACATGCCAGGCAGAGCCGCAGGCGACCAGAACGATGCTGTTCAGCTGCTTCATCTGCTCGTCATCCAGACCATCGATGACGATGCGGCCATCGCGGATGATGGAGTTCAGGGTATCACGCACCGCCTTGGGCTGCTCGTGGATCTCCTTCATCATGAAATGCTCCCAGCCGCCCTTTTCGGCCGCCTCGGCATCCCACTTGATCTCGACCAGATCCTTTTGGATCTCGTCGCCATCGAGGTTGAAGAAGTGCACCTCGCCGGGCTTGACACAGGCCATTTCGAGGTTGCCGATGTAATACACCTGACGGGTGTACTGCAGGATGGCGGGCACATCGGAGGCAATGTAGCTTTCGTCCTTTTCCACGCCGATGATCATGGGGCTGTCCTTACGGGCGACCCAGATCTCACCGGGGCGATCCTTGAACATCAGCTCCAGCGCGTAGGAGCCGCGCACACGCACCATGGTGCGGTTGATGGCGTCCACCGGGCCGAGACCGTACTTTTTGAGGTAGTAATCCACCAGCTTGATGGCCACCTCGGTATCGGTCTGGCTGTAGAAGGTGTAGCCGTGCTTGAGCAGCTTTTCCTTCAGCTCCTGATAGTTTTCGATGATGCCGTTATGCACGCCCACCACCGCGGCTTCCACCGTGCCGGAGCCGCTGTGCGCGCAGTTGCCGCTTACGTGCGGATGCGCGTTGGTCAGCGAGGGCACGCCATGGGTGGCCCAACGGGTATGACCGATGCCGTACGTGCCGGGGAAGGCTTTGCCGTCGTCGGTCTTGTCGCTCAGATTCTTGAGGCGGCCCTGGGCCTTGATGACCTCGATCTTTTCAAAATTGCCCACTGCCAGACCGGCGCTGTCATAGCCACGGTATTCCAGACGCTTGAGCCCTTCGAGAAGAATGGGAGCAGCCTGCTTGGGACCGGTATAACCTACGATGCCGCACATATTATCGGACCTCTTTCTTTACAATAATGCCGCCGGATTTGAGGATGCTGTCTGCCGGCACACAGCCGCGCACACAGCTCAAGGGATAGATGTTTGAACGGCGCCCGATGACGGTGCCGGGGTTGAGCACGGAATTGCAGCCCACCTCGACATAATCACCCAGCATGGCGCCCATTTTTTTGAGCCCGGTCTCGATCCCGCAGGAACGGACAGGGGTCTTGTCGCTTTTGACGTTGCTGGTGATGGAGCCGGCGCCCATGTGGGAACGGTAGCCCAGAATGGAATCGCCGACATAATTGTAATGCGGCGTCTGGACATTGTCAAACAGAATGACGTTTTTGAGCTCCACCGAGTTGCCGACCACGCAGTTTTCACCCACCAGCGCGCTGCCACGGATGAAGGCGCAGTGGCGTACCTCGGTATTTGCGCCGATGATGCAGGGCGCGCCGAGGAAGGCAGTGGGGGCGATGACGGCGGTCTTGTGCACCCAGACATGCTCGCTGACCTCGGTATACGCCGCATCCAGCGTGCCGCCCAGACGGATGATCTCTTCCTTGAGGCCCTTGAGTGCCTCCCAGGGACAGGTGAAGCCGCTCAGATAATCCGCCGCCAGCGTGTGGGAGAGATCGTACAGATCACAGATCTTCATGACCCTTCCTCCTGATGACATAGATGACCTCGTCCACATAGTCATCGCAGATTTTTTTGGTTTCGGCTTCCACCATGACGCGGATGACGGGCTCAGTGCCGCTTTCGCGCACCAGGATGCGGCCGGAGGTGCCCAGACGGTCGGCGATCTCATCGATCTTGCGCTGCACATCGGCATCGGCGTTGGCGGCGGGCTTGGATTTGACGCGGATGTTTTTGAGCGTCTGCGGATAGAAGGTCAGCCCTTCGCAGACCTGGCTCATGCGGCACTTGCGCGCCAGCATGCACTCCATCATTTTGAGGGCGGTCAGGATACCGTCGCCCGTGGTGGCATAGCGGTTGAAGATGATGTGACCGCTCTGCTCACCGCCGATGCGGCTGCCGTGATCGCGCATGTACTGATAAACGTATTTGTCGCCCACCTTGGTCTTGGCGTACTGGATGCCCTTGGCGTCCAGCGCCTTGTAGAGACCGAAATTGCTCATGACGGTGGTGACGATGGTGTTGTCGGGCAGCATGCCGCGGCTTTGCATGTAGGTGCCGCAGGCGTAAAGAATGTGGTCACCCGTCAGCACTTCGCCGTTTTCATCCACGCACAGGCAGCGGTCGGCGTCGCCGTCAAAGGCAAAGCCGCAATCCAGATGATTGTCGCGCACCAGACGCTGCAGACCCTCGATATGGGTGCTGCCGGCATCGCGGTTGATGTTGGTGCCGTCCGGCTCGGCATTGATGACGCAGGTCTTGGCGCTAAGCGCCTCAAAGACGGACTTGGCAATGTTCCAGCTGGAGCCGTTGGCGCAGTCCAGACCGATGCGCAGCCCCTTGAAGCTGTACAGGCCCAAAGAGATCAGATAGCCGATGTAGCGGTTGCGGCCCGAGGCGTAATCGACCGTGCGGCCAATGTGCTCGCCGCTGGCCATGGGCAGCTGGACATCGCTGTCGAGGTATTCCTCGATCTTGTCGATGACCTCGTCCTCCATTTTTTCGCCGCTGGAGTTGATCAGCTTGATGCCGTTGTCACTGTAGGGGTTATGGCTGGCGGAGATCATGATGCCGCAGTCAAACTCATCCACGCGGCTGATGTAGCTGACGGAAGGCGTGGTGGTGACATGCAGCATGTAGGCGTCTGCTCCCGAGGCGGTAAGCCCCGCGATCAGCGCGTATTCGAACATATAGGAAGAAAGACGCGTATCCTTGCCGATGACGACACGTGCTTTGTGCTCACGGTTATAGTACCAGCCCAGAAAACGGCCGATGCGGTAGGCATGGTCGCTGGTCAGTGCGACGCCGGCGCAGCCGCGGAAGCCGTCGGTACCAAAATACTTGGACATAAAAAACTCCTTTTACAGGTGGTGTTGTGCGCGGAATCATCCGATGATAATCGTATTATACCGCGATTTTCGGGCTTCGTCTATCTTTTTTTGTCCAGGGGGGGGCGTAGTTTTTTTACGGTACATCATCCCCCATGGGGGCTTGCGCGGATGGGGAAACATGCGGTTATAATGATACACACAATGTCGGGAACGGAGGGAGCACGATTTGACGACCAACCTGAGTTATCGCGGCTGCAGCCTGCGGGCGCGGCTGGAAAACGGCACCAGGCTGCTGGTGGATCGTGTCTCCTTTGACATCGCGGCGGGGGAATCGCTGGCGCTGATCGGCGAGACCGGCTCCGGGAAAACGATGATCGCGCAGTCCATCATGGGAGTGCTGCCGGCCAATGTGACCCGAAACGGCGGTGAGATCGCTCTCGGCGGCGAGCCTTTGCCCGGAGGTAAACGCCTTCGCGTCCTGCTGGGCCGTGATATTGTATATATTCCCCAGAACGGTCACGAGTTTTTGAACCCTTCCCGTTCGATCCGCCGTCAGCTGCAGGACAGCCTGCGGCATAACGGCATTCCACGCCGCGAATGGGAAAAAACCGCGCTCGACTGCCTGCGGCGTGCGGGCTTTGATGCTCCCGGGGAGCTGATGGAGCTGTATCCTTTTCAGCTGTCGGGCGGTATGGCCCAGCGGGTGACCATTGCGCTGGCCTTGTGCGCGCAGCCGGTGCTGCTGATCGCCGATGAACCGACCAACGGGCTGGATGCCGAGGGCAGGCAGCGATTTATGGATCAGCTGAACGAGCTGTTTCCGCGGGCATCCCGCCTGATCATCACGCATGATATTTCGGTTGCGGCTTTGTGTGACCGTGTGCTGGTGCTCTGCGGCGGCAGGATGCAGGAAACGGGCCCGGCCCGCGCGGTGCTGCAGCAGCCAAAGCATCCCTATACCGCCGCGCTGATCGGCGCGCTGGTGGAAAACGGCATGCGTGAAACCCCGGTGCTGCGTGACGGGAAGGCAAGGTGTCCGTTTTATGCCCGCTGCGCCAAGGCACAGCCCGTGTGCGGCGAAGAAGAGACCGCGGAGCACGCCGACGGCGAGCGGAAATGGTGGTGCTGCATATGATACAGACGGTGGAGCTGAACAAAGCGTTCGGTTCGAAACAGGTGCTGGACAGGCTGACACTGACCATTCCGGACGGCACCTTTTACGGTGTGTACGGCAGAAGCGGCATCGGCAAATCCACCCTGGCCAAGGTGCTGTGCGGTGTGATGACGCCTGACAGCGGCACGGTGCTGCTGGATGGAGAGCCCCTTTTTACAAAAAAAGGCTATGACCGTGCCCGGGGCGTGCAGATCCAGATGGTCTATCAGCAGCCATACGCGGCGCTTGATCCGCGGCAGAAGATCGGAGACGGCTTGACCGAGCTGATCCGCTATCATCGGTTTGCCAAAAAGGGTCAGGAGCGGGAGCTGGCGGCGGAAGCGCTTTGCGGCGTGGGATTGCAAACGGAGATCCTGTCCCATCTGCCGCATCAGGTGTCGGGCGGCGAGGCGCAGCGGGTATCGATCGCGCGGTGCCTGTTGTTCCGGCCGAAGCTGCTGATCCTGGATGAGGCTACCTCGATGCTGGATGTGTCCACCCAGGCCAATGTACTCGGAATCATTCGCGGCAGGATGCGCGAAAGCGGCGGCAGCGTGCTGATGATCAGTCATGACGCGGCGCTGACCCAGGCGTTCTGCAGTGAGATTTATCACTTCAACGATCACGCAAGGAGGAAATCATGATGAAAAAGACTGTTTCCCTGCTGATGGGCGTACTGATGCTTCTCAGCATCCTGACGGGCGTTTGCGCCGAAGCGGCCAACGCTTATCCCATTGCCAAAGTGACCGTCGGTACCACCGCGGCCATTGAAAACGCCGTGTTCGGCGAGTATAATTTTGACATGCTGGCCAGCGGTGTCTCCGAGCTGCCGATGGTCTCCCAGGATACCGCGGGCGAGTATCATCCCCTGCTGGCGTCCTTCAGCACCGAGGATGCCCTCACCTGGACCTACACCGTGGTGGAAGGCATGACCTGGTCTGACGGCGAGCCCGTGACCGCGGCGGACATCCTGTTCACCCTGCAGCATGACCAGGCCGAGGGCAGTGCCGTGCTGGAAGCGCAGACCGATTCCAACGGCAACACCACCGCGCCCAAGTACACCGCCTACAGCCTTTCCGAGGATGGCCGCAGCATTTCGCTGACGCTGGCTTCCGCCAACGTGCGTGAGCTGAGCAATATGACCTCCTTCCGCGTGATGCCTGCGCACATCTACGAGGGCAAGGACGCCGTATCCGAAAGCGATGCCCGTGTGACCTGCGGACCGTACATGATGGAAAGCTTCAATAAGCAGGCCGGCACCATCACCTTTATTGTGAACCCCTATTATCCCGCCCGTCCCAATGTGGAAAAGATCGTGTATCAGCTGTTTGGCAATGAGGATACCATGTATCTGGCGCTGCTGCAGGGCGATATCGATCTGGTGTGGAATTACTCCACCGGCGTGTCCGGCAGCTATCAGGATGTGCTGGCGGAAAGCGACAGCGTGAGCCTGGTCAACGTTCCCGCCGCGAACGCCCCCGCTGTGCTGGCTTTCAACAATGCCCGGGGCATCTTTGCCGATGAGAACCTGCGCCAGGCTGTCGCCTCCGCGCTGGATTACACCGTGTTCAAGACCTATTTCGGTAGTGCCTGGGCGGAGACCCCGAACCGCGGCTTTGTGCCCTCCACCACCGTGGGCTATAAGGAGACTGAAAAGCTGACCCATGATGCCGAAAAGGCCGCGGCCTTCATGGCCTCTGCCGGTTATACCGCAAAGAACGCGAACGGTATCTATGTTAACGCCGAGGGCAATGCTGCCGCCTTCACCCTGACGGTCAACGCCTCCAAGGAAGCGCACGTCAGCTATGCCGAACTGATCAAGACCCAGCTGGAAGCCTTCGGCATTCAGGTCAACCTGGAAACGATCGACAAGGATTCCTACAACGCCAAGACCAGCAACAAGTTCTCCGAAAACAACATCACCATGGAAGCCGCTATTTATGGCTACACCGCGGCGGGCATGGGCATGGGCGACGGTCTGGGCTCCATCTATGTGGACGGCACCCACGCCGTGCAGGGCGGCTGCCAGGTCTATGACGAGGCTTTCCTGACGATCCTGTCCGAAATGGGCGCGGCGGCCACCCCCGAAGCGTATTATGAGGGTGCTGCCAAGCTGCAGGATTATTACGCCGAGCATATGCCGCTGATCGCCCTGTATTGGGACAACATGATGCTGGCGCATTCCGCCAAACTGGACAACCTGACCGCGGACGCTGTGTTTGGTCTCAACAACGCGGCCAACTGGTTTACTGTCACCATCAAATAATTACATCTGACCGAAAGGAGGCACACCGGTGAAGGAGTTCAAAAAAGGCATTCTTCTGGCATTGGTGTGCTTCCTTGCGGTCGTTATCCTCAACTTTTTTCTGCCGAGGCTGCTGCCCGGCAATCCCATTGCCTATCTGACCGGCTTTTCCGAAGAAGACATGACGCCCACGCAGGTGGAGTTTTACCGTCATGCGCTTCATCTGGATGAGCCGGTCTTGTCACAGATCGGGTATTATCTGCGATCCCTTGTGGATGGAACGCTGGGATACAGCTATAAAAAGGAGGCGGCGGTCGCCGCGCTGATCGGCGGGCGGCTTGGAAACACGCTGCAGATCACCTTGCCCGCTGTGGTGTTCAGCACCCTGATCGGATTGGTCTGGGGACTGCACAGCGGCTATAAAAAAGGCAGTGCTGCCGACCGCGTTTCGACCGCGTTCCAGATCGTTATCAACACCATGCCGTCCTTTCTGCTGGCGCTGATTTTGATGATCCTGTTCTGCTTCCGCAACCGATGGTTTCCCTATACGGGGCTGAGCAGCAGCGAGGTGGCGCCCGGGGTTTGGCCTTTCCTGCTGGATCGGCTGCATCATCTGGCGCTGCCCGTATTGACACTGACCATCGGGGCAGCTCCCTCCCGGTATCTGCTGATGCGCAACACGGTCAGTCAGGTCTGTGAAGAAAAGTATGTGCTGTACGCACGGGAACGGGGACTTTCGGACCGCCGGATCAAATACAGCTACATTCTGAAAAACATTGCCCAGCCTTTCATCACCATGGTCGGCATGAGCGTGAGCCTGTGCATCGGCGGCTCGGTCGTGATCGAAAACATCTTTTCCGTGGATGGCATGGGCAGCCTGCTGACGGAGGCGGTCTACACGCTGGATTATCCTTTGATGCAGGGCATTCTGTTCATGTCCACGCTGATCATGACGCTGTCCATCATCCTGAGCGATCTGATCTGCGTGCTCATTGATCCCAAAGTGCGGGCGGGAGGGGAAAGCAAATGAAAAAGCACCATCTTCCGCTGATGCTGGGATGCTTGCTGCTGGCGGTCTTTTTGCTGGCGGCGGCGTTTCCCACGCTGTTTACCGCTTACGGTCCCAAAGAAATGTTTCGCCCCTGGGTGAAACCGTCGGGCGAGCACCTGCTTGGTACCAACTCTCTGGGCTATGATATCTTTGCCGAACTGATCAGCGGCACCCGGCAGACGCTTCAGATCGGCCTTGTCAGCAGCCTGCTGACCATGGCGCTCGGCACCGTCATCGGTGTGGCGGCGGCGGGAAGCGGCCTGATCGGCAGGGCCATGAACAGCCTGATCAATGTGTTTGTACTGCTGCCAAGGCTGGTGACCATGATCGTGCTGGCGACTTTTCTGGGCAGCAGCGATGCGGTATTGATCGTGCTCATTGCGGCTTTCAGCTGGGTGGGTACAGCCCGCAGCATCCGGGCCAAGGTGGTTCACCTGAATCTGCAGCCGTTTGTGGAAAACTGCCGCATTCAGGGCTACAGCCGCGGGCATATCGTGCTGCACCATCTGATCCCCAACCTGTATGATGTGCTGATCTCCCGTTTTTTGCTGGGCGTAAACAGCTGCATCATGATGGAATCCACGCTGAGCTTTCTGGGCTTTGGCGATCTGTACCACCCCACCTGGGGCACCATGATCAGCCTGGCCTACAAACGCGGTGCCTTTTTGAGACAGGCGTATGCCTATCTGCTGTCACCCGGTGTGTGCATCATGCTTTTGTCATTGTCCTTTTATCTGATCAGCCTGTATTTTGAAAAAAGGCAGACCGAGATCCGTCAATCGTAAGGAGGATTCACATGCAAAAAGAACTGGAACCGCTTTGGAATAAATGCGTGGCGTTTCACGGCCATGCCTGCGGCGGATTGGCGGTGGGCTTTCGGGCAGCGCTGTATGCCATGGAGCTGTTTGAAATCGATCGCGGAGCCGAAGACGAGGAGCTGGTGTGCATTTCCGAATCGGACGCCTGCGGTGTGGACGCCATTCAGGCGCTGCTCTCCTGCACGGTGGGCAAGGGCAATCTTTTGTTCGACCTGCAGGGCAAGAACGCCTTTTCTTTCTATCGGCGCAGCGACGGCAGGTCTTTCCGTCTGGTGCTGCGGGCGACGCCCGACAAGACCAAACAGGAACGGCACGACTGGCTGATGGACGGCGATTATCATGAAATGTTTGCTGTGAAGGAAACAAAGCGGCCTTTGCCCGAAAAGGCACGCATTTTTAAATCCTGCGTGTGCAGCCGGTGTGGTGAATCCTTCGCGGAAAGCTTCGCGCATCTTCAGAACGGCGAGATTGTCTGTCCCGACTGCTTTTCGCCCTACACCCGAGGTCTGTGATGGAAAAACCGTTTGATGAGATTCACGCGTCGATCGACAGTCAGGTGATGGGGCTGCCGCACGAGCTGGCCGATTCCGGGGCGGTGCTTGACGCAAGGCAATTGCCGGACACCGCCGAAAAGTATCTGAAATTGGGACAGGCACTGTCCCGACAGCTGCGCTACCGTGAGGCCATCGAAGCCTATACGGAAGCACTGAAATGCGACCCCGACGATCTGACCGCGCTGCGGCTGCGGGCGGGACGGTATCTGTCCACCCTGCAGTGCGGGGAAGCTATCCGTGATTTTGACCGCTGCCTGCGGCTGGGAGGGGACAGGCTGGATTGTCTCTACCGCATGGGCATCGCGTATTATTTTGCCGGGGACGATGCCGGGGCCATGAAGGCACTGGAAAGCTGTGTGCCGCTCTGTGATGACGAGATGGCCATTGCCATCATTTATTGGCATACGCTGAGCGCGGCCCGGGCCGGGCGTGAAACGGAGCTGCTGCAGTATTATTGCAAAGAGCTGGTGGTGGGTCACCATACGGCTTACGAGAAGGCCATGCGCGTCTGGGCAGGGCAGGAAACATGGAAAACGATGTTTGCAGCATTGCAGGGCGAAACGGATGACATGGAATATGACATCACGCTTTACGGCCTTCTGAAGCATCCCGATTGCCGGGAAACCGATGCCCTGATGGAAAGACTGCTGGCAAGAGACGGCTTCTGGCCGTGCTTTGCCTATCTTGCGGCATGGAATGACAAAAACAGACTTAAAAACGACTAAAACGGTATTTTTATTGTGTTTTGCCGCCGTGGACGACGGGAAGACGCCCGCGGCGATTGACGCTTCAAAAAAATATTGTTATAATTCAGCGATACGCCGTTTTTCGGTCCATTCTGCCGGCGCAGGCCGGCGCTTTTATTTTTACGGAGGCGCGATACATGTACACGATTGTCCGCAAAAAGGTGCTGAACCCCACCGTCACGCAGATGGAGATCCTGTCTCCTCTCGTGGCCCGCAAGGCGAAGCCCGGTCAGTTTATCATTCTGCGCGTGGATGAGGAAGGCGAACGCATCCCGCTGACGGTGGCCGGTACCGACCCTGCCGAAGGTACGGTCAAGATCATTTTTCAGGTGGTGGGCGCCACCACGGAAAAGCTGAATCACCTGAACGAGGGTGAAGCGCTGTGCGACTTTGTGGGCCCGCTGGGCGTGGCCACGCACACCGAGGGCATCCAAAGGGTGTGTATCGTCGGTGGCGGCGTGGGCTGTGCCATTGCCATGCCTGTGGCACAGGAGTTCCACCGTCTGGGTGCCAGGGTCACCTCGGTCATTGGCTTCCGCAGCAAGGATCTGGTCATTCTGGAGGATGAGTTCAAGGCCTGCAGCGACCGCCTGTTTGTCATGACCGATGACGGCAGCTACGGCACTCCCGGCAACGTCACCGCTCCGCTGAATGACATGCTGGGCAATGGCGAGAACTTTGATATGATCATTACCATCGGTCCCCTCATCATGATGAAATTTGTGGTGGCGGCGGCACGACCCTACAATGTGCCCGTCACGGTTTCGATGAACCCCATCATGATCGATGGCACCGGTATGTGCGGCGGCTGCCGCCTGACGCTGCTGCGGGACGGCAAACGCGTGACCAAGTTTGCCTGCGTGGACGGCCCCGACTTCAACGGTTATGAGGTCGACTTTGACGAGGCCATGTCCCGCGGCCGCATGTACGCCGCCTTTGAGCGTCATGCCTACGAGGAAACCTGCAATCTGCTGCGCAAGGGCAAGGAGGAAAACTGAAATGGCTGTCAATCCCAAGAAGCATCCCATGCCCACGCAGGAGCCCGCTGTCCGCGCTCATAACTTCAGTGAGGTGGCGCTGGGCTATACCGAGCAGATGGCGGTGGAGGAGGCGACCCGCTGCCTCAACTGCAAAAATCAGCCTTGTGTGGCGGGCTGCCCGGTCAATATTGAAATTCCCGATTTTATCTCCCACATCAAGACCGGCGATTTTGAGGGCGCTTATCAGGTGATCAGCCGCTCCTCTTCCCTGCCGGCGGTCTGCGGCCGCGTTTGCCCGCAGGAGAGCCAGTGCGAAGCCAAGTGCACCCTCGGCATCCGCTTTGAGCCGGTGGGCATCGGCCGTCTGGAACGTTTTGTGGCCGACCGTCACAACGCCGCCCCCGCTGCGGCGCCCGAAAAGACGGCAGAAAACGGTCACCGCGTGGCGGTGGTGGGCTCCGGTCCTTCCGGCCTGACCTGCGCCGGCGACCTGGCGCGCAAGGGCTATGCCGTGACCGTGTTTGAAGCCCTGCACACTGCGGGCGGCGTGCTGGTATACGGCATTCCCGAGTTCCGCCTGCCCAAATCCATCGTTTCCCGTGAGGTGGAAACGCTCAAGTCGCTGGGCGTCAAGGTCGAGACCAACGTGGTCATCGGCAAGACGCTGACCGTGGACGAGCTGTTTGAGGAGGGCTATGAGGCGGTCTTCATCGGTTCCGGCGCCGGTCTGCCCAAGTTTATGGGCATTGAAGGTGAAGGGCTGAAGGGCGTTTTCTCCGCCAACGAATTCCTGACCCGTTCCAACCTGATGAAGGCCTACCGTGAGGACAGCGACACGCCCATCATGAAGGGCGGCAAGGTGATCGTGGTGGGCGGCGGCAACGTGGCCATGGATGCCGCGCGTACAGCGCTGCGTCTGGGGGCGGAGGTGTCCATCGTCTATCGCCGTTCCATGGAAGAGCTGCCCGCCCGCCGGGAGGAAGTGGAGCACGCGCAGGAGGAAGGCATCGTCTTTAACCTTTTGACCAACCCCACCCGCATTCTGGGCTATCAGAACCCCGAGGATCCCCGCGACCCGAAGAACGGCTGTGTGACCGCTGTGGAGTGCCTGCGCATGGAGCTGGGCGAACCCGATGAAAAGGGCCGCCGCCGCCCGGTGGAGGTTCCCGGCAGTGAGTTTATCATGGAAGCGGACACCGTCATCATGGCGCTGGGCACCTCGCCCAACCCGCTCATCCGGGATACCACCGCGGGGCTGGAGACCCAGCGCTGGGGCGGCATCATCGTCAATGAACAGACCGGTGCCACCTCCCGTGAGGGCGTGTATGCCGGCGGCGATGCTGTGACGGGCGCGGCCACCGTGATCCTGGCCATGGGCGCCGGCAAAACGGCGGCCAAAGCCATTGATGAGTACCTGTCCAAACGGGCGGATGCTTGACAAAGGTCCTCTGCACGCTTATAATTGAAGCGGCTGTGATGGATTGACGACCCGGAGCCTCCCTGTTTCAGGGCGTTTTCCGCGTTAAGGAGAAAGCGGCGCCGTACATTTTCGGCGCAAGCTGGGTGGCACCGCGAAAATGTTTTTTCGTCCCATGCATCTGCATGGGACTTTTTTATTCAGGAGGGATGATATGCTGACACAAGCGCCCAAGGGCACCAAGGATATGCTGCCGGGTGAGGCACACCTGTGGCAAAAGATCGAGGCGGTCATGCGCCGCCGCGCTGCGCTGTCCGGTTACCGCGAGGTAAGAACGCCTGTTTTTGAGCACACCGAGCTGTTTTTGCGCGGTGTGGGCGACACCACCGACATCGTGCAGAAGGAAATGTACACCTTCAAGGATAAGGGCGACCGCAGCATTACGCTCAAGCCCGAGGGCACGGCGGGCGCGGTGCGCGCCTTTGTGGAGGGCAAGCTGTTTGCCGACGCGCTGCCCTGCAAAATGTATTACCTCAACAACCCCGTCTTCCGCTACGAAAAGCCGCAGAGCGGCCGCTACCGTGAGCACCATCAGTTTGGCATGGAGTGCTTTGGCGGCAAGTCTCCGTCCGTGGAGGCGGAGCTGATCAGCACGCTGCTAGGTATTCTGGGCGAACTGGGGCTCAAGGGTCTGTCCGTGTCCATCAACTCCATCGGCTGCCCGGAGTGCCGTCCCAAGTACCACGCCGCCCTGAAGGAGTATCTGGGCGGACGGCTGGATCAGCTGTGTGAGACGTGCCGTGAGCGCTTTGAGCGCAACCCCCTGCGTATTCTGGACTGCAAGGAGGAGGGCTGCAAAAACCTGGTCAAGGACGCCCCCACCATTCTGGACATGCTGTGTGATGAGTGCCATGATCACTTTGAAACGCTCAAGAGCATGCTGACGGCCCGCGGCATTTCCTATACCGTCAATCCGCACATCGTGCGCGGTCTGGATTATTACACCAAGACGGTGTTTGAGATCATGGTCACCCGCGGCCGTGAGGGCCTGGCCCTGTGCGGCGGCGGACGTTATGACGGTCTGGTGGAGCAGCTGGGCGGCCCCGCGACGCCCGCGGCGGGCTTTGGCATCGGCACCGAGCGCATCCTGCTGGAAATGTCCAATCAGGGTGTGACCATGGAAGCGCCCGAGCTGTGCCGTGTGTATGTGGCCAACATCACCGCGGCGGATAGCGAGAAGGCGTATCTTTTGTGCCAGCAGCTGCGCGACGAGGGCATCCGTGCCGAAAGCGATCTGTGCGCCCGTTCGCTCAAGGCCCAGTTCAAGTATGCTGATAAGCTCAGCGCCAAATACATCGCGCTGGTGGGCGGCGAAGAGCTGGAGCGCGGCGTCATCAAGCTGCGTGATATGAACACCCGTGAAGAAACCGAGGTGCCCGCGGAGAATGCCGCGCAGGCCATCGCGGAAATTGTGAACAAATAAAAGGAGCAGAGCAAACATGGAAAGAAGTCTGATCGCCAACGCCAAAGCGGGCGAGCGCAATAAGCTGCAGGGCTTTGTGGAAAACATCCGCAACAAGCGCACCATGGCTTTCCTGGTGCTGCGCGACTATACCGGCCGCATTCAGCTGACCATTGAAAAAGAAAAGTACCCCGACATCGCTGCCAAGGTGGATACCCTGACGGTGGAATCCGTCATCACCGTGGAAGGCGAAGTGGTGGAGAACAGCTTCGTCAAGATGGGCGGCCGTGAGATGCTGCCCGACGCCATGACGGTGGAATCCATCGCCGAGCCCCTGCCCATCAGCAAGGACGCTGCCATCGATTCCCGCCTGGATTACCGCTGGATCGATCTGCGCAGCGACCGCAACACGCTCATCTTCAAGGCGCAGACCGAATTGGTTGCCGCCATGCGTGAGTTCCTGCTGGAAAAGAACTTTATGGAGATCCACACCCCCAAGCTGATCGGCGCCGCCAGCGAATCGGGCAGCGAGGTGTTTGAGCTCAAGTATTTTGACCGCAAGGCGTACCTGAGCCAGAGCCCCCAGTTCTACAAGCAGATGGCCATGGCAGCCGGCTTTGACCGCATCTTTGAGGTGGGCCCCGTCTTCCGTGCCGAAAAGAGCTTTACCAACAAGCATGCCACCGAGTTTACCGGCTTTGACCTGGAAATGAGCTACATCACGTCCTTCCGTGATGTGATGGCCATTGAAGCCGAGCTGCTCACCGCCGCGCTGGAGCGCGTGCAGAAAAAGTACGGCGAACAGATCAAGGAGCAGTTTGGTCTGGAAGTCGTTGTGCCCACCCTGCCCTTCCCCGAGATGAAGCTGGCGGATGTGTACAAGGAGCTGGAAGAGCGCTACGGCTACACCTGCGATGAGAGCGAAAAGAACGACCTGACCACCGATGCCGAGCATCTGTGCGCCAAGCTGGCCAAGGATAAGTTCAACCATGAGTTCCTGTTTGTGACCGATTACGGCCCCGAAAAGCGCGCTTTCTATCACATGCGTGATGAGAACGGCAACCCCCTGGGCTACGATCTGATCTGGCGCGGCACCGAGATCACCACCGGCGCGCAGCGCGAGCATCGTTATGAGCCCCTGCGCCGTCAGGCGGATGAGAAGGGTCTGGGCGAGGACGTCAAGTTCTACATGGATTTCTTCCGTTACGGCTGCCCGCCGCACGGCGGCTTTGGTTTGGGCGTTGACCGTCTGACCATGCTGCTGCTGGGTCTGCCCATCAAGGAGACGGAGTTCATCTTCCGCGGTCCCAACCGCGTCAGCCCGTAAGGACGGGGACGGGAAGTTTTTTGCAGGGGGAACCACGCTTTCCGAGCCGGAAAGCATGGTTCCCCCTGCACCCCTTCCGAGAAAGGGCAGTAAAAAATATAAAAAAGCACTCGGACACGGTGAAAGTGTCTGAGTGCTTTTTTGCTTGGGGCCATGTAAGGTCATGCAAGGCCATGCTGAAAGATTTGATACCGTGTTAGAATATTACGCTTTTTGGGGAAAGCTCCTTTGTTTGCTTCTTTTGCCTTTCCCTATCTGCTTTTTCGCGGAGGGTTTGGGAACCGCCCTTTTTGGCTTCAAAAAGGGTGGTTCCCAAAGATCTTCCGTCAATCCGTCACCGTCAGGAACTTTTCCAGCACCCAGCCGCGGCGCCCGCGGGCTTCGATCTGGTACCAGCCGTTTTGCTCGCCGTAAATGAGCACCTCGGTGCCGGTATCCCATTCCGCCACCTTTGCGCTGTTCTTGTCGGGGGCGCAGCGCACGTTGACATAGGTCGCGCCGTTGGTGCGTCCGTTGACGCTGATGAGGGCGCGCGCATCGGGCTCGGTGCCGGGGGTGATAAAGCGCAGACTGCTGGTCAGCACATAGCCGGTATCGCCGTCATAAATGACCTTGCAAAACTTTTTGCCGTATTCCAACACCTTGACCAGATACCCCGCCTTGCAGTGGCGGGTCAGATACGCCGAGGTGGAAGCGCTTCGGCGCAGGGCGGCGGTGCCTTCCTTGGGGGCGTAAATGATGGCCAGCTGCTGCTCGGGCGGCACGGTGGAAGCGGCAAACAGCTCCACTGTGGCAATTTCAAAGCTCTTGCCCTGCCACGCCACCAGTGTTGTAACGGTTCCCAACTGCTTCAGGGTATAATCCTCCGCCGTGGGCACCCTGGTGGGGGCGGCGGTGTGCTTGACCGACGCGGTGGAGTTGGGCTTTGCGGTCGCGTTTGGTTTGGGCGTCGTGCCCGGTTTGAGGGTCGCAGTGGAAACGCCCGGTGCGGCTGTTTCCGTGCTGCCGGGGATGGGGGTTCCAACAGGCACAGGCGCCTCGGTAGCGGGTGCCTGGGTAGCTTCCGGCTTGGAGCCGATGATCTTTACCTTGGCAGGGTCATAGTCGTAATACAGGGGGTTGCCTTGATCTGTTGTACTGATAGCATATAGGGTATGACCAGGAGCCATGCGGTTAATCCATTCATATGTGGCACTTATATCAAAGGTCAATGCTTCAGGCACTTGACTATAGCTCCCATCTGTGAACCAAAGTATGCGTAGCGCACTGACGATGCTGTTTGAATAAATCCAACCTGAGTGTTCGGCGCCATTTATATAGTAGTATATTTCACACATTTTGTAATCAGAGGACCATTTACCGCTTGCGATGTAAGTGCCTTTCGAAACGGTTCCGATGGGTGTTGAGCTGATTACTTCATAAGTTATTTCATTAAACACTACATTATATAAAATAGTATCGCTGCCGAGTTTGGAGCGACAGCGCTGTTCCCAAGTTTTTTGAGTGTAGCTTTCCGCTACTGCTGAGGAGATAATAGCCAAGAAACATAGTATGAGACCGATAGAAAGGAATTTTTTCATTGTAAAACACCCTCCTTTAGGTGAGCACAAAGGGGATTCAGCCATCTCCGTTAATGAAGTCATCGATAATCATGCGGTGTTCTTTTTTCAAATGGGGCTGTTTTATTAGTGTGGTAACATCATTGTATATGTCGGTAACAAGTTTATCCATGGGCGGGTTACTTCTATCTGTTGCAATGAGTTGCGGCCCTTCTGCTTCGGTCCATAGCCAGATTTCTTTGGCAAGGTGCTCTTTGCGAGGTTTGATGGAAAGCTAATCTGCGACTGACATGAGATAAAGCATGCCATTTGGCGGCATTTTCAGGTGATAACAATTGGAGAAGATTTTTGTATTTGTTCCAAAGGTATGCGATTCAAATTGTGGGTCTAAACTCTTGAAATCATGTTCCAGAGGCGAATGAACACTAAATAGGGGATGGCTGACTTCTCTAAATAAATCAAGTTGAAGAGCGTTCAATTCTTCGGCGGTGTCTGTTTGCCACTATAACTTTTCACTAATAGTGTATGATTTTAGCTTTAACAGGAAGTTGGTCAGGTATACCTACGTAGGAGTTTGATTGCACAAATTTGAAAAGATGATAGCGTCTATGCTCGATTTGAGCATATGTGCTGCGACTGTGAGAAATTCGACAGATGGTTCGGCAGTGTTGCCGTCTTTTTCAAGCCTGGACATATAACCGGGCTGACATCCTGCAGCCTTTTCAATTTGACCGATTTTAATCTCGCTGTTACGAAGCAACATCCTAATATTGGCTAAACATGTTTTTTTATCAAACATAAGAATCACTCCTTTTAAAAAAAGTATATCACAACAAAGCAACGATTACAATTGTATAATTTAAACATTAAGAATACATGGATTGCAAAATTCTACAATAATTTATTAAATATGTATTGACAAACAAATTGCACTGGCATATAATATGGACCGTGGAGAGCCGGCCGGCAAAAACCACAAATACTATTTAAAAAGGCGGATAACAACTATGAATTATTTTTCCGGTTATGTAACAGGTGGAGGCAGACTGAATCTGCGCCAGTCCTGCAGCACCAGCTCTTCATCTCTGATTCAGATTCCCGAAGGCGATGCCGTACAGGTCAGCATCGTTGAAGGAAACACTGAGTGGTTTGCTGTTTCTTACAATGGTTACAATGGATTTGCACTTGCGCGCTATATTGCCATCACCAATGACGGCGGTACTGTCACGGTGACCACGGCCTCGGGCAGCTTGAACGTTCGCAAAACGCCTGCATCGGGTGCCAGCGTGATTTATCGAGCGGAGCAGAATGCTACTCTTCGCCTCGTTGACTGCACCAGCAACAGCACCTGGTATCGAGTCAGCAGTGCGGATGGAACCGGTTGGGCGATGAAACAGTTTTTGACCATCACTTCCTATCCCGGGGAGGATGATACTGAAACCTTTACGCCTTTGACGGAAGGCATGTTCAGCGACGCGGTATGGGAAATGCAGGAAAAACTGCTGAATCATCGGTACTACTATGGCCATGGTGACAGCTACTTTGATAGCCGAACCAAATGGGCAGTCAAGTATTTTCAATACAGGAACAACATTCCTGTCACTGGTATCGTTAACGCACAGACGATGAATTTGTTAAATTCTACAAATGCTGTAAAGGGCGTAGAAGAGAACGTATTGGATCGTGTTGTCGGTGGTCCTGCTGTGACGGACATGAAAATGGGCAATCAACTGTGGAACAACGAGGTCTTTGACGCTGATAACACCAGCGCCATTGAAACCATCGGCGATTCCGGTAATGCTCCCTGTGCCATTGCCGCGTGCCTTTCCACACTGTGGAAGTGCGCTATCACGCCCCCTGTCATCTGTGCATGGGCCAAGGCCATCGGCGACCGCGACGAAAACGGCGTGACCGGTGTGAAGGAAAGCTTCTTCCGTCATGTTGCCCCCGAATGGGATGTGCGTTATGGCGGTACCACCCGCAATCTGGATGACATCATCGACTACTTGAATCTGGGTGGCTTGTGTGTGGTGCGTCTGACGGGGAATGCCGCCCATAGCTATTGCAGCCCGAACGGAGCCACGTGGGTGATGGTGTATAAGGTGGATAGCGAAGGCGTTCACTTTGTCAACAGCAACTCCGCTTCCGGCAGCTGCATTTCCACTGCCGTATGGCGCAGTGCGTCCTGGGTACAGGAAGCGCACCTTTACGGTGTCGCACTGGATTCTGTCGGCTGATAACTAAAAAACGCCCGGGGCGCCGCAGGGCGCCTCGGGCAACCGATGAGTTATATTTCTTAACCTTTTCACGGAAGATTAAGAACGCTATGTTACTATGGGGGAGGGTACGCTTTTCGTGCTGAAAAGCTGCCCTCCTCCAACCCCGCCTGAGAAAAAGCAGTATTTATGATTGGTATAACACCATTGCACTTTTGATCAGAATCCACTTCCATCTCTGTAAGCGTGTTATTATATACAGATCAATACTGCTTTTTCTCGGAAGGTTTGGAAACCTCCGTTGTTCACCGTCCCCGTCATTCCCCGCGGGAGATGCTCTTCAAGTGATGCATCACAGGGTTTTCTTCCGAAAAATAGGCGGAAAGCGTTTGATATTCCCGATAGAGCGGCAGGTACTGCGCGGTCGCCTCGGGGTTGGGGGTATAGGTCACATCGCCCAGACAGTTCATGGCACTTACCGCTTCATCCAGCGTGGCGTACAGCCCCGCGGCGGTGGCGGCAAACATGGCAGAGCCCACACAGGCGGCGGGCAGCGGCGCGGAGCAGCGCAGCGTTTTGCCCGTGACGTCGCTGATGATCTGCATAAACAGCGGGTTTTTGTAGCTGATGCCGCCGCCCACGTGCAGCGAGCCGATGGAAATGCCCTGCACCTCGTGCGCGTCGATCATGCGGCGCACGCCGAATGCCAGGCTTTCCAGCAGGGCGCGGTACATCTGTTCGGGCGTGGTCTGCAGCGTCAAGCCCAGGAACATGCCCGATACGTTCATGTCGCCGCGGGATTTGTCGCCGTTCCACCAGTCGACCGCCAGCAGCCCCGTGGAGCCGGGGCGAAGGGAGGCCGCCTTATCGGTCAGCAGCTGATGCACGCTGACGCCCTTGCTTTCGGCTTCGGCGGCTGTTTGCGGCGGCACACAGTGGGTCACAAACCAGCCCAGCAGGTCGCCGAAGGCCGCCTGACCGGAGGCATAGCCCCAGTAACCGGGCAGAATGCCGTTGTTGCCGATGGTGCAGGCGCCGCGGACGGGGCGCATCTATTTGGCGCACAGGATGAGCGCGGAGGAGGTGCCGGCGGAAAGCATGGCGGCGCCGTCGCCGCTGACGCCCACGGCGGGCAGGGCGATGTGACCGTCAGCTTCAAACACACCCACGGCAATGCCGGGGCACAGCCCAAGGCGCTCTGCCATGGCGGGGCACAGCTCGCCCGCTTTTTGCGCGATATCGACCTTTTGACCGCTCATCAGCGTATCCGCCCAGCCGCGAAGCTCGGGATATGCTTCTTCGAGGCAGGGGGGCAGACCGATGCCGTCGCGGTAGAAGGCCTTGTTGCGCAGGGAGGCCAGCGCGCGCACGGTGGTGCCCGTCATCATGGAGGTGACCCAGTCGCCCGCCTCGATGTAGCGCGCCATGGTGTCAAACACCTCACGGTCGCTGTGCAGCACCTCCAGCAGCTTGGAGGGCAGGCACTCGGGCGATACACGGCCGCCGGTCAGCGTCAGCAGCTCGGGGTCCTTTTTTGCAAACAGGGCGGTCAGGGCGTCGGCTTCTGCCTGCGCGCCGTGATGCTTCCACACCTTGCACCACGCGTTGGGGCGGGAGGCAAACCGCGGGTCGTTGCACAGCGGCTCGTTGTTTTCATCCACGGGCAGCACGGTGCTGGTGGTAAAGTCAATGCTGATGCCGCGAATGCTTTCCACCGGCACGCCTGCCTTTTCCACCGCGCCGCGGACGGAAACAGTCAGCGATTCCAGGTAATCGTTGGGGTCCTGCAGCGACCAGCCCATGGGCATGCGGGTGCCGTTGGGCAGAGTGTCGGTCATGACGGCGTGGGCATAGGGATGATCGCATTGGGAAAGCACGGCGCCGTCCGATACGCGGCACACCACCGCGCGGGCGGACAGCGTGCCGTAATCAACGCCGATGGTATAAAGATGTTCGTTCATGGGGAAGTGCTCCTTTTTCAGCCCAGATAGGCTCCCTGCTGCTTGAGCGTTTCGATCAGCGCGGGCACATTGGCCTGACGGGGAGAAACATGATCCTTCAGGCACAGCGCGGCGGCGGTACCGGCAGCCTGACCCAGCGCCATGCAGGGCGGCATCACGCGGATGGCACCGGCGGCTTCCGAGGTGGCGGAAACGCAGCGGCCGGCGACCAGCAGGTTGTCGACCTTCTGCGGCACCAGGCAGCGGTAGGGCACGCCGTAGTATTCGCCGTTTTCCACGGTCACATACTCGTTGCTCATGGGGCCGAAGCGGCCGTGTACGTCAATGGAGTTGGCGGCCAGCAGCACGCTGTCCTCCGGCACGTGCCCCTGCAGCACATCCTCGGTGCAAAGAGCGTATTCGCCGCGGATGTGACGGGTCTCGCGGATGCCGATGTGCGCGGGGGTGCCCATCAGCACGGCGTTTTCACAGCCGGGCACATATTTTTTGAAGAATGCAAAGATCTGCTGCACCTGACGGCGGCCCTCCGCCTCGGCTTCGGACACGCTGACGGGGTCGGTGCCGATCACGCCCATGATGCGGCTGGTGTTGATGTTCCACTCGTCCTTGCGCACACCGCGGAACAGACCGATGGAAACACGCTTGAGGTTCCAGTCACCGGCCTCACGTGCCTCGGTGACGCGCCAGTGCAGGGAGCGGTAGTTGACGCCGTCCTTGCGGTAGAAATTATCACGGTTCTTTTCGATATCTTCGTCAATTTTGTCGCTGTCCACATTGCCGATGCGGAAGAACATGGTGGCGGGCTGGATGCGGCCGGAGGCTTCATCGCCCATCTCGCAGGGCACACCGCTGCGGAAGGCCAGGTCGGCATCGCCGGTGCAGTCGATAAACATTTTGCCTTCCGCCAGCTGCAGACCCGCTTTGTTGGACAGCACCACACCGGTGATGCGGTCGTTTTCCATCGTCGGTGAGACAAAGCTGGTGTGGAACAGCACCTGCACGCCGGCTTCGGCGCACATTTCGTCCAGCACCACCTTGAGCGCTTCGGCGTCGAAGGGGGTCACGTGATTGTGACCGATGATGATGTAGCTGGTAAAAGCCGTGCCCGCGCCGACCTCGGCGGGGTGGATGGCGCCGCCCTTTTGGATCAGGCGGTCCACGATCTCTTCAAACAGACCGCGGATGATCATGTTGCCGCCGTCCTTGTCAAAGCAGGTCATGAAAGGATTGACGCCGCCCATGGTGGCCATGCCGCCCAGGCAGCCGGTGGATTCCACCAACAGGGTACGGGCGCCGTTGCGCGCCGCGGCGATGGCCGCGCAAACACCCGCAGGGCCGCCGCCCAGAACGATCACATCCGCCTGATACGCGGCGGGAACATCAAAAGTCAGCTGCATATAAAGAATACTCCTTTCGGATAATCACTTTTATATCAGTATGATTGTAGCGACAATACGGAAAAATGTCAACCGTTTTTCACAGGTACGAAGGGAAGAAGTGTTGAGAAGGGTACGCTTTTTCGTGCCGAAAAGCATGCCCTCCACAAACCCCGCCTGAGAAAAGGCGGTAAAAAAACACCATTCCCTGCTGCGGCAAAAATACCAACAACAGAGAACGGTGTGATGATATCGATCAGGATCGCCCTTTCTCGGAAGGGGGTACGGGGGAAGCGATGCTTTCCGGCACGGAAAGCGTGGTTTCCACCGTCGTCTTCTTACATCTTCGCCAGCATATCGCGGGCGGCATCCACCATGTAGCGGGCGTGGTCCATGCGCAGCGCCATGGGCAGCTTGGAGGCGGCGACCTCATAGTTGAAGGTGCCCTTGTAGCCCACATCCTTCAGGGCACGCAGCAGACCGTCCCAATCGACGGTGCCCAGATACGGCAGGGAGTGATCATCCCGCGTGCCGTAATTGTCGTGCAGATGCAGCACCTTGAGGCGGTCGCCCAGCTTCATGACGGATGCATACTGCTCAAAACCGCCGAAGTTGGCGTGCCCCGCATCCCAGCAGATGCCGCACTGCAGCGCGTCGGCGATGGTAATAATCTCCTCCGCGGAGGTGGTGTACATGTTTTCCATGCACAGCATGACGCCCTTCTGACGGGCATATTCGGCAAAGGGGCGCATCAGGTCAATGGTCTCCTGCGTCAGCAGCGTCTTTTTGCTGTCGCGCAGCGGATGCACCACGGCATAGGGCGCACCGATATAGGCGGAGGCATCGATGGACAGGGTCATCATGCGGTTGCAGAAGGCCAGACGCTCCTTGTCCTCCATCAGCATGTCATAGAACGGCAGATGGGTATGGGAGATCTGCATCCCCGCCTCCCGAATGGCAGACAGCACCTCGTCCATGTTCTTCTGCCAGTCGCCGTCCAGTACCGGCTCGTGCTTGAAGGGCTCGGTGTAGATGACGGCGCAGAAGTTGACATCCACGGCTTCAAAGCCGGCCTGACCAAAGAAACGCATGGCATCCGCCATGGGAACGCGCAGTTCATTCGGGCGCGCGCTGTAAAGACCGGAATTGGTGGAAATAAGCATATTGACCGCCTTTCTGTCAGGCACGCACAGAGCGTACGATGACTTCGTAATCCTCGTCCTGCATATCCCGGCCGAAGGCATCAAAGCCGGCATAACCAAAGCGGCGGATGCGCAGGGTATCGTTGTCAAGGGGAATCAGCTCCACTTCGCCGCGCCGCAGCACAGGGCGGGAAGATCGCAGGTCCAGCATCTGCCGCACAAAGGTCATTAGTTCAGTATCCTCATGCCCCCAGGGATAGGTGGCCCGGCAGAAGGGATCGGCAGCGCCCTCCACACCGGCCTCGTCACCGTAATACAGCGAGGGCATGCCGGGCAGGGCAATGTACAGCCGCCACATTTCCTTGAGGCGCTTGATGGCCAGCGCGCGTTTTTCAGGCGGCAGCTTCTGCACAGCGCGCTTCTTTTCGGGCACATGCGACCACGTTTCATCCGCCAGCAGGTTCAGCACGCGCTCACGGTCGTGGCTGCCCATCAGGTTCATCAGGGAATAGAAGAAGGGGCGCGGATAATTTTCCCGCAGGCTGTCCACACGGCGGGCGAATTCATAAGCTGTGATCTCTCCCTTGATGAATGCCAGCGCCGCGGCGCGCAGGGGATAGTTCATCACGCTGTCCAGCGTGTCGCCCAGGCAATAGTTGCGGCGTTCGCCGTAGGAGACCTTGTTGCTGGCGTCCTCCCACACTTCACCCAGCAGCACCTTGCCCTTGGGCAGCGAGGAACGCATCTGACGCAAAAAATCCATGGGCAGCTCATCCGCCACATCCAGTCGCCAGCCGGCGGTGCCAAGGGCGGGGTAGTGCGGCACCACGCCGTCCGTCCCCAACATAAACTGCCGGAAAGAGGGATCCTGCTTGCGGCAGGTGGGCAGGGTGACAAAATCCCACCAGCATTTGTATTTGTCGGGATAATGCTCAAACGTGTACCAGGAGGCATAGGGGCTGTCCGGGCTCTGATAGGCGCCGATGGAGTCAAAATGCCCATAGCGGTTGAAATAAACGCTGTCATCGCCCGTGTGACTGAACACACCGTCCAGCAGCACATGCATGCCGCGCTTTTCTGCCTCACGGCACAGCTATTTGAGGTCTGCCTCCGTGCCTACCAGGGGATCGATGCGGCGGTAATCGGAGGTATCGTAGCGGTGATTGCTCCGCGCCATAAAGATGGGGTTCAGATACAGTACGGTCACATGCAGGCTTTCAAGATAATCCAGCTTTTCGATGATGCCCTTCAGGTCACCGCCGTAAAAGTCGCCACAGGCATAATCACATCGGGGGTCGCGCACGGTCAGGACGGGTTCATCCCAGTCCTTGTGCAAATATGCGCCGGGCTGAACCTCCTGCGGCACACGGCTGCGGTGAAAACGATCGGGAAAGATCTGATACAGGATGCCGTCCTTCATAAAGTCGGGCGTGTCAAAATCACGGTCATAAACGGTGATGGCATAGGGCAGGGGCGCAGTGACAGACTGATGCCCTACACCGCCAAGCCCGTCTTCGGCATTGCCGAAATAATATTCCCGCCCATCCCGATCGACCACGGCAAAAAAATAATCGACCGAGCAGGGATGTCCGGGGGCCTGAAAGCGCAGGTCGTAGGCGTTGTTGCCGGAAAAAACCATGGGCATGGTGTAGCGCTGTTCGCCGATCATAAAAACGGCGTTGACGCTGATGGCCTCCCCTTCACAGTACAGACGAAGGCGCATCGTTTCGCCGCAGCGAACCGCGCCAAAAGGACTGCGGCAATCCAGAGAACGGGAATCGTGATAAAGATGCATGAAAAACCATCCTGTAGTATATTTTTTGATGGATTATTGCAGACGAAGGTGAAAAACGCGGGCGATCAGCAGGCTGACGGCATAGCAGCAGGCGGCACACAGTACCACGGCGGCGCCGACGCTGGTGCCCAGCGGCACCGAGATGCACAGGCCTGTCACGCCGCTGAATACGGCAATGAGCACGCTGAACAGCGCGTGCTGCGCCGCACTGCGTGATACATTGCGCGCGGCGGCCGCCGGCAAAATCAACAGCGCGTTGATCAGCAGCACACCCACCCAGCGGATGGCCAGCATGACCGCCACCGCCACCAGCATGACAAAAATATATTCGGCGGCACGCACATGAATGCCGCGGCTCTGCGCCAGCTGCGGGTTGACGGCGGTCAGCAGCAGATGGTTATACATCACAGCCCACAATGCGATGCCGGCAAACAGCGCCAACGCCAGAAACACAATGTCGTTTTGCGTGACTGCCAGCACATCACCCGTCAGAATGGAAGAATAGCGGTTGTATTTGCCGCTGCCGGAAAGGATCAAAAGACCCAGGGCAATGCCGGCGGAGGAAAAGACGCTGATGGTGGTATCGGCGCTTTCGCTTCCGCTGCGGTTGATGCGGGTGATGAGCAGCGCCCACAGGATGCCGAACACCACCAGGATGAGCGTCACATCGGTAAAGCCCAGCAAAATGCCGATGCCCAGACCGGCCAGCGCGCTGTGCCCCAGCGCGTCGGAGAAAAAGGCCATGCGCTTGTTGACCGCCATCGTGCCGAGCAGCGCCAGCAGCGGTGTCAGGCACAAAATGGCCAGCAGCGCGTTTTTCATAAAGGAAAAGCTGAATATTTCAAAAGGAAGCAGCGTGTCCATGATGCGATATACCGTCTCCATCACTTACGCCTCCTTTTCGGGAAAAGCTTCGCGGAAGGTCTCACAGCCAAACACCGTTTCCGGCGTGCCGGCGCACAGCACGGTCTGGTTGATCAGCACCATCTGATCGGCATAGCGGCGTACCAGCTCCCAGTCGTGCGAAACAAGCAAGATGGCCATGTGGCAGCTTTTTTTCAGGCTTTCCACCGTATCCAGAAAAACACACAGACCATTCTGGTCCACACCGCTGACGGGCTCATCCAGCACCAGCAGATCAGGCGTAGGAGTCAGCGCCATGGCCAGCAGCACACGCTGCAGCTCGCCGCCGGATAATTGCCCCAGCATGCGGTCCGCCAGCTTTTCGGCGCGGGCCATTGAAAGCGCCTCGTGGATCTGATCCCTGACCTTTTTGCCAACGCCCAGCCATACGGGGCGGCGGCACAGGGAAGCGGCCAGGAAATCGGTCACGGTGACGGGCATCTGCTTGTCAAAGGTCAGCTGCTGCGGTACATAGCCCGTGCGGACCGAGCGCAGATGGCGTTCCTTGTCATCCATGTGGCGGATCACGCCGGTATGGGGGATCTGCGACAAAAGCGCGCGCACCAGGGTGGTCTTGCCGGCACCGTTGGGGCCGACCAGGGCGGTCAGCTGCCCACAGTGGATGTGCATATTGATATCCTTCAGCAGGGTGCTGCCGCCGGCGGAAACGGAAACATGCTCCAGCTCAATGCGGCACAGACCGCAATGATCGCTGTGCAGATGGTCGCTGTGACGGTGCGTGGGGTCGTAGGGACGGGGTGCTTCCATTATGGGTGCTCCTTGAGATGATACTCGCAAACTTCGTTCAGGGGACAGGTGCCGCAGGCGGGACGTCTGGCATCACATACACGCCGTCCGTGCCAGATGAGCCAGTGATGGGCTGCGCTCCACTCCTCCATGGGAATGGCAGCCCTCAGCTGCATTTCGGTGTCCAGTACATTGGTGGCGTCCGCCAGTCCCAGTCGGTTGCTTACCCTGAAAACATGGGTATCCACCGGAATGGCAGGCTGAGCGAAGGCTGTGCACAAAACCACGTTGGCGGTCTTGCGGCCCACGCCGGGCAATTGCGTCAGCTCCTCCATGGTGGAGGGCACATTGCCGCCGAATTTTTCGCAGATCATGCGGCAGGCGGCCACAATGTTGACGGATTTGGATTTGAAGCCGCAGCTTTTGACATACGGATACAGCGTGGCGGCGTCAATGGCCGCCATGTCCTGCACCGTGGGAAAATCACGAAAAACGGCGGGGGTCACTTTGTTGACCTGCTTATCCGTACATTGGGCGGACAGCATGACCGCCACCAGCGTTTCATACGGATTGGAAAAATGCAGCTCCGGCCCCGCGGTGGGGTAGGCCTATTTCAACAGGGCCAGGATCTGCGGAATGTGTGCGCTTTGCGGCATGGTTTGCTCCTCTGCGGCTTACAGCCACTTGAAGTTGTGCAGCTTGATAAAGTCAGCGCCCCAATAAATGTAGAGCAGCACCAACGCGATGGAAATGATCAGCAGAATGCCGATCTGCCAGAAATGCTTTTTCTGCAGTTTATAATTGCCAAGGCTCACCGAACGGAAGCCGATCCGCTGCAGAATGGGAACCGCGGTGCCCAGAATCAGCGTGATCAGCACCGCCTCCAGAGAGAACAGCACCAGGTTTTTGCCAATACGCACCAGATTGATGATGGCGTACGCCTCGGCTTTGTCAAGGCCGAACATCACATAGTAGTACCACTTCATGATGACGGACGTCAGGATCATGTTGCAGATGACATTGATGGAAAACTTGGCCAGCAGCGTACGGTTGACCGATACGGGACGCTCCCACAAAAACAGCGCAAAGATAAAGCTGCTGGACATTTCCGTCAGTATGAAGGGGAAAAAGTAGGCGCCGCTCGGAAACAGGAGCGCGCCGAGCGTGTCGCTGACAGCGCCGACCAGCAGGGCCATCAACGGGCCGTAGACCAGACTGCCAAGCGCATTGACATAGCAGTCAAAACTGAGGCTCAGCCCCGCGGCCAGGGGGATCGAGAAGGGCTTGACGGCCACACGCAGCGCCACGATGAGCGCGGCAAAGGTCAGCATGGGCGTGCTGCGAAAGCACCGGAGGGCCTTTTGCCAGTACGGGGCGGACAGAATGGACGGTTTGCTGTTACTTGCGGATGAAGACATGAAGATTCCTTCCTGCGGGGGTTTTATACCGAAAAACGCCTCCGCTCAAGTCGTATTCGCGACCCGCAGGAGGCAGACGGTATAAGCAGCGGGATGCGCCGCAGGCACCGCACCGGCAAGCCGGTTTCGTCTTATGACAACTCCCCGTTCATAAGCACTTAACGCGCCTGAAGCTACTCTGCCTGAAGCCGAGTCACTGAGGAATATTGTACCTTTTAGGCAGATGAATGTCAAACGCTTTCTCCGCGCAGCTGGTTGTGTTCACGGATGGTTTCTTCCAACGCGTCGCACACGATCTCCACGGTGTTCCAGCAGCGCTGACCGGGGGCCAGCATGCGCGGCTTGATGTCGCTGCACAAAAAACCGTCCAGCTGCTTGCCCACCTTCAGGGTCAGGCGGGTGACGACGGGGCTGATGTCGGGGCTTTCGTGCGCCTTTTCGGGTACATACAGCATGGAAAGCACGGAAGCCGCGGCAATAAACGCGCCGCAGGTGTTGCCTGTTTGGATGCCGCCGCCCATGGCGCCTACCAGGATCATATCGCGGTCGTGCAGCCCCAGGTGATAATACTCATTGGCGGCACGAAGGATCGATTCGGCGCAGTTGTAGTTGTTTTCAAAATAATAGGTTTCGGCAAGGTCCTTCAGCATGGCCAGTCCTCCATCTGCGCAAAGTGCTTTTCCAGCACGTCGGCAAGGAGCTGAAGCCCCTGCTCATCCGCTTCGGTGAAGCGGTCGGTCTCGGGGCTGTCGATGTCCAGTACACCAATGACCTTTCCGTTCAGGTGCAGGGGCAGCACGATTTCGGAGGCACTGGCACTGTCACAGGCGATGTGACCGGGAAAAAGGTGCACATCGGCGACCCGCTGTACGCGGTCCTCCCGGGCTGCCGCGCCGCAGACGCCGCGGGACAGCGCAATCTCAATGCAGGCGGGACGGCCCTGAAAAGGCCCCAGCACCAGCTGTCCTTTTTTCATCAGATAAAACCCCGCCCAGTTGATGCGGTCCAGCGTTTCCCAGATAAGCGCGGAAGCGTTTGCAAGGTTGGCGATCAGGTGCGGAACACCGTCGATCATGCATTCCAGCATTTTCGCGGCGGCGGAATAATCAGTCATGTTTCTTTCCTTTCTATATACCTGCAAAGCAATCGGTCGGCAAATCCATATATAGCACACGTTCGGGGTTTTGTCCATGAAAAAATAACGACTGCACCGTGAAACTACGATGCAGCCGCATTGAAGCTGTTTTACGGCCAGCGGACGTCATCCAGCGTTCCGTCCATGGGGATGATGGAACTGACATGCAGCGCCCATACCTCTTTGCTGCCCTGATTGACCTGCTCGATCGTTCCGGTGATCTCGTGCAGCTGTTCATATGCGGGCAGTTCAAAGGTCTGCTCCTTGTCAAAGAAATACAGCAGCAAGACCTCTCCGTCGGTATAGCAGCAGGCTTGACGATCCGCCTCGGAAAGCATCTGCCAGCAGTGCTGTTCATCCGCGATCCGGAACGGGGTATAGTAGCCGCGCATGCGAAAGCTTTTGCCTGCATACGCCTGGGGCTTGTCCACCACGCTGGCAAGCGTCGCAAAAGACATGATGTTGTTCATCAGCGTCAGATCAACATCCACCTTCACGGGTTCCTCAGGCAAAACGGCGGTCTGACAGAACAAGCAGAACACCAACAGCATCGTCATGAGTCTTTTGAGCATAATAACACTCCTTTTGCAAATGGTACTTATACCGATACGCGTATGAGCTTCCGCAGCGCGATACTGCAAATCAGCAGGATACACGCCAGCCATGACAGCAGCGCGGAGGGATCCCATTCGATCGTCCAGTTCTCTCCAAGCGCTTTGCTCAGCGCGTCAACGTCAGCAAACACGGCACCGCCGGTCCTTTCACAGGCATCTTCAAGCGCGTTGGAACGGGCGTCTGAAGTCAGATTGTATTCCTCGGTATAGTTCAGTGCATGGATGGAATCCCATTCGCCGCAGGCGTTTCCGTCAGCCTCGCAGGCTTTCAGCGACAGACGGACTGCATTGATATTGCCGGCGGGGAATGCGGCGGTGAAGCCGCCCTTTCCGTCGGACGCGAAGGTTAAAGGAAGGGTATCTCCGCCGTCGGTGTAGGCAAAACCGCTCATGGAATCAACGATCTGCGAGGATGCATCCGGAACGGCATGCACCCTGCAAGTTTTTCCGTTCTGTGTAACGGTGATATCGATCGGGCTGTTCAGCACCGCGGTCGGCAGCAGATCGCCAATCCAGCGGGCCAGCGTATCAGCGGCTTCGGGATCATTCAGCCAGGCATCGAGCCAGCCGCTTTCGGTCCCGGTGGTCAGCACACCGCAGATGCCGGAGCCCTCATAGCACAGGGCAAAGAGGGGATCACCGTTTTCCGTCCTTGCGACAAGCTGGGTATTGTTCTTCTGCGCGGTGCGGATATATCCGCCGACATGGGGCAGCGAGACACCGTCCACGGCATACACTTTGCTTTCGGAGGCGGTGTAGTCGACCTGCTGCAGAACGGTATCGGACAGCATGAAGGAGGGAAGGTCGTTGGCGTCCTGCGCGCGGAAGAAGCTGCCGCCGCCCACGTCTGCCATTTCCTGCAAAATGGAGATCTGCACTTCCTCGCCCACCGCGATGGTGGAGAGCGTAATGCCTTTTTCCCGCAGGTCCTGAATGACCGGTAAATAATCGTTATCGCCGGGGTTGCCGTCCGAAATGAAGATGATGTGCTTCTTTTCACAGCCGTCAAACGCTTCCAGCTGCGCCTGCGCTTCCTTTAAGGCGCCGGTGTACATGGTGCCGCCGATGGTAGCCATGCGCGCAACTGCCTGAATGACGGTGTCCCGCTCTTTCATGGAGGTAAGCGGCGCCAGCACATAGCTTCTGTCGGAGAAGGAAATGATACCGGCAAAGTCGTTTTCATTCAGCACGCTGATGCACTTGACGGCGCCGCGTTTGGCCATTTCGGCCGCACTGAGCGTATCGGCTGCCATATGGGTCAGACCTGCGCCCATGGAAGCAGAGCAGTCAATGACCAGCATCAGTGCGCTGGGGTCAAGACTCTCCTTTTCGGTGACTTCGATGGCAACAGGCAAAAGCTCTTCCAGCGGGGTGTCCATCATATGGCCGTAGACAAGGGTGTTCGTTCCGCCTGTAACCAGCAGGCTGCGGCCGTAAACGGTCACGTATTCTTTCAGTACCTGCGGCATCTGGCGGGGCATCTGCATACGGTCCACATTCATCAGAATGACAAGGCCGTAATTACACAGCAGACTGATGGTCGGCGGGATATCGTGTGCGGAGACAAGGTCGGTCTCCTGCCCAGCGGCGGTCAGCAGCTGCAGCAGGGCATTTCCCTCGCCGGCAACACCTTCGACGATCAACGTCCTGCGGCTGGAGGAATAGGTGACAGCTGTATTCCATACGTTGTTTTCGGCGATGAAATCCTCTTCGGGCTGCAATTCGGCGCGCAGGATATGCTCACCGGCCTGTGAAGGCAGCACACGGAAGGAGTAGCTGCTTGACCCGTTTTTCAGTCGCACCGTGGCGCTGTTCAACAGCTCGTCATCCTGATAAAGCAGCAGCTTGGCATTCATCGGGTGATTGGAATACATCCGGATGACGGCGGAAAACACCGTGCCGAGGGCCTGCTCCATGGGAGCGGTGATGCCGGTGATCTGCGCTTCGGGTTCGGTTGGCAGGCTGTTGTATGGAATTGCGCTCAGACGGATGCCGCGGCTTTGCAGCAGGCGGGCGGTGCTGAGCATATCGCCGGCGGTTTCCTGCCCATCCGTCAGCAGAACGATGTGCCTGCGGGTGTTATCCGGCAGTGCTTCCGCGGCCCAAAGAATGGCACGGGCAATGTCGGTGCCGCTGCCATCCGCTTCCTCATCGACGGTCAGATCGAACCGCGAGAGCGGAGCCCGGAAGGCGGAAGCAATGTTTTGCGCGTCGGCTTCGGCCTGTTCATACACGGTCTGCATGCTGTCGGAACGGTCTAGCAGCACACTGATGTTTGTGGAACCGAGCGTGGTCTGGACGGTCGTTCCCGCCAGCAAAAGCACGCCGCAGCAGGCAGCCAGACAGGATGCGGCGGCATGAAGTCCCCACAAACGGGGCTTTTTGTGCTGCAATGCCCAGATGATCAGCGCACATACCGGCAGTGCGGTGATCAACAGACCGGGCGAAGCAAAGTTAAATGCGCTCATGCCGGTACACCATCCCTTCTGTCAGCACGAAAAGGATAAACAGCGCAGCCCAAAGCACCTGCAGGGACATGCCCGCGACGCCGTATTCCGAGGTGTCGCTGCCGCTGGCTTCCGGCAGGGAAAGGAAGGCTGAATGGGAGCGGCTGTCGCTTTCCGCTTCCGAAATGCGAACCTGCACCGTGCTTTCAAAGATGCCGCGGGCAGCGTACTGGGACAGCGAATACAGTCCGGGCTGCGTGGGCGTAAACACAGGTGTTTCTCCCAGACTCATGAGACTGCCATCCGGGGCGGTGACTCGCAGCGAGGTGAAATTGTGCAGCGGCTGGAGAGCCACGGCCACACCGGCTTCGGGCTGACTGACCGGGCACAGAATGGGGCAGACATCACGCACCAGATGCTTGAGCATCAGGATAAACTCCGGCAGCATCGGCAGGTTGGATTCCTTCAGGTCAAACATCAGGTAGCCGTAGGAGCGGCCTTCCTCCGTCAAACCGCGCAGATATACGGGGTCGCTGCTGCGGAAAAGCAGCTTCTCCGCGTCCGCACTATCGGTTACCTGACGGTAGGTGTGAACGGCAATACTGCCGCAGCGCATATCCGCCAGCAGTGGATTGGTGCTGTTGCCGGAAAGGTAACCGCCGTTTTTGATGCCGCCAAAGGTGACGGGCGTTTCAGGATGGGGCTCCTGCGGGTTGATCATCATACACAGACCGTCTGCAGGCAGGGCTTCGGGAAGACAATTGTCATAAAGGTACAGGTCAAAGCCCTCACCGGGTGTTTCTCTGGTGCTATACACGCTGACCGAAACACTCTCCAGCGAGGATAATGCCTTTTGCCAATAAAGCGGCGTATCCGAGATGACGGCGGCCCGGGCTTCATAGGCCTTGTTGTTGAAGACCATCGCTTCGTTGTCTTCAATCAGGGCGTCATCCTGCGTGATCCACACGCGGGCGCAGGTGTAATCGGTCACCTCGGGCAGTCCCCAGAAAACCTGGATGGTCTTTCCCATGGGGCAGGTCACGTTCTGCGCGGAAAGCAGCATATCATCCACATACAGCGCCAGCGTCAATTCCGCATCACAGCTGTAGCTGATGACAGAACTGCTGAAGCGGCGGCCTGTTTCGGATCGGAGTTCTGTCAAACGGGTGACCGCGGCGTTGTTTTCGCCCGCCGATACGTTGATGACCTCTATCCCCGTGCCGTTATTGTCCTGATCGGTATAAAAGCAAACGGTGGCAGCGGGCAGGCTGCGCAGCATTTCGCGGCACAGGGTCAGCACCTCGTCGGGCTGCTGCTCGATCCAGGAGCAGGCAATGCCGTCCAGGGCGGCGCCAAGCTCTGTGCGGTTGCCGGTGCTTTCAAGGAGAAGCGGTTCGGCGGCGTCTGTGCATAAAAGCGTGAACAGGGAGCCGTTGGCCTGCTTGGAGGCATCATTCAGGATCGCTTCCCTGGCACGGTCAAAACGGCTGACACTGCTTGAATCGACCATCCGCATGCTGGCGGAGGTGTCGAGGATATAGATGCGGTGTTCGGTGTGACCAAAGCGGAACAGCGGCTGCGAGGCAAGCATGGCCAGCATGATAACGGCCAGAATCTGCAGCGTCAGCATGACCAGCTGCCAGATGCGGCTTTTCAGCCGGCTGGATTTTTGCATTTTCTGCAGCAGGCGCCATACATGGTTGCTGGGCAGTACCACATTGCGGAATTTGCGGTGCAGCAAAAACAGCGCGATCAGCACCGGAATGGCCAGCAGGATCCACAGACCGTTCGGATGGCGGAATGTCATATCAGCACCCCCGAGGAAAGTCCTTTGCGCAGCAGAATATCTGCCGGTGTTTCATCACTTCTTGCCCTCAGACAGCCGATGCCCTTGCGACGACAGAAGGCGTCAATGCTGTCAGTCCACTCGTTCAGGGCTTTGGCATACTGAAGCTGGGTGTTGTGCGTCATATGCCGGCGGATGCCGCGGCCATGCTCTTCCTCGGCATCCAGATAGCGGATGGCGGCTTCACCGGGCGGGCAGATCTCCTCCGGGGAAAGCAGGTGCACCAACAATACCTGACGTTTGCGTGCCAGCAGCGCGGTCAGGGCACCTTGCCAGTCACTGTCTGTCATCAAATCGGAAATGAGGATGGAAATGCCGTTGCCGCTGCCGGGATCGGGGTCGTTTTTCAGCGCGGCGCACAGGTCGCTTTCGCCCTGATAGCGGATCTGCTGCATCTGTTCCGCGGCCCTGTAGAAGGAGGGGCGGTCATACAGCTGCTCGCCGGCAGGGATGCAGCGGGCATTTTGCAGCAGGCAGATCGTGGCCCGGTCCAGGTGGCTGACGGCCAGGTAAGCAAAAGCGGCGGCCAGCTGCAGGGCACACTGCCGCTTGCGGGTGCCCACCGCCATGGAGGCGGAGGCGTCCAGATAGATGGTCGTCTTCAGACGGGTCTCATCGGCAAAGCTGCGGATAAAATAACTGTCAAAGCGGGCGGCCATGTTCCAGTCGATGCGCCGCGGGTCGTCACCGGGCTGGTATTCCTGAAAATCCAGCCATTCGACAGAGCTGCCGCGGGTGCGGCTCATGCGCATGCCGCCAAGACGGCCCTTCATCTGCTGGGTCAGTTGAAAATCCAACAGCTCCAGTTGTCTGAGAAACTTTCCGTCAATGGGGGAGCGCTCCTCAGCCATGCTTGTGCCTCTTTACTTCGCTGATCAGTTCATCGATCAGGATATCGGGGGTCTTGCCCTCGGCAATGGCGTCAAAGCCGGGCTTGATGCGGTGGCAGAGTACAGGATGTGCCAGGGCGTTGATATCGTCGTAGGAAACATTCAGCCGACCCTGGATCAGCGCGCGGATGCGGGCAGTCAGCATCAGCGCCTGCGCGGCGCGTGGGCTGGCGCCCATGCGGATATAACGCTTGGCGGCGGTACCGCCCTCGGCGGTGTCGGGCTGGGTGGCGGCTACCAAACGCATGGCATAATCCATCACTTCGGGAATGACGGGGATGGAAGCGGCGGTACGGCGCATTTCCAGCACCTTTTCGGCGTTGAGCACCTGCTTGGCACGCTCTTCCTTGGTCTCGTGCGTCATGGTGACGATGCGGGTCAGTTCCTCAACGGTGGGGTAGCGCATGATGAGCTTGAACATGAAGCGGTCCATCTGGGCTTCGGGCAGGGGATAGGTGCCTTCCTGCTCGATGGGGTTCTGGGTGGCCAGAACAAAGAAGGGCTCCTCCAGCAGATGATCGGTGCCGCCAACGCTGACACGGTGCTCCTCCATGGCCTGCAGCAGGGCAGACTGGGTCTTGGGTGTCGCACGGTTGATCTCGTCCGCCAGAACAATGTTGGCAAATACGGGGCCGGGCTGGAAGCGGAAAGCCGCGGTGCCGTCCGCTTTCTTTTCCAGAACCTGCACGCCGGTCACATCGGCGGGCATCATGTCCGGCGTAAACTGAATACGGGAAAAGCTGAGGCCAAACGTCTGACCGACAGAACGGATCAGACGGGTCTTGCCGGTGCCGGGCACACCCTCCAGCAGCACATTGCCGCCGGCGATCATGGCGGTGACGACGCCCTCCACAACCTCTTTCTGGCCTACGATGTCCTTGCCGATCTCTTCGATGGCGCTGCGGCAATATTCGCCGAAACGCAGGATATCTGCTTCACTGGTCATGCTTATGTCCTCCTGCTGTTCTTTTCTTATAGTCCATTGAAATAACGGTTGATCTCGTCATAGCTGTTTTCATCCCAAAGGCCGCTTTCCGTCCCTTCAAGCAGCTGCAGGTAATACTTGCCGTATACCTCGCTGTAGGGAAGGACCTCCTTGCGTTCGGGGTCCCATATCAGTTCGTCGGGGTGAATGAAGCGGACGGCGGAGCCGAGGCTTTCCGACGCGATACCATCGATGCCGCCGCCAATGATGCCGTTTTCATCCTCATCCGTTTTGCCGGCAGCGGTGCCGTTTTCCTCGTGTGTATCCTGCTTGGCGGAAACATCCGTCTGGGCCCGTTCGCGGTCTACATTGCCGCTGGCGGAGGAATTCATTGCCTGCAGCATGGCCAGAATGGTCAGCCGGCATTGAAAAAGATCCTCATGCACCAGCTGGATCGTGTCCTCATGGGAGAAGCCGCCAATGGCTGCCAGGTAGAAACCGCCGGCAAGCATGTTGAAGGTGCCAATCAAACTTGTGTCACCTTCATCTTCTTCGGCACGGGCCTGGATGGCCATGGCCTCACTGCGGATCTGCAGCAGCTCCTCACACAGCGGTTCCTGTTCCAGTACCACCAGACCGGCTTCCAGCTCGTCAAAGTAAGCATCCATTTCATCGATATCCGCATCCAGAATGGCTTTTGCCAGCCCGGCAAAGTGCGGCTGCGCCAGCATCTCGGCCATCATGGCACCGTAGGACTCTTCGTTCCGGATGTGTTCTTCCATCTGTTGCGCTTGGGCGATGATATCGGCAAGCTGTTTCATATCGATCTGCGCATCGCCCGACAGACTGTCCAGCCAGGCCAGCAGCTCCTGCCGCCTTTCCTCACTGAGGGAGGATCCCTCAATGCGCCGGCGCAGGTCTTCCAATAATTGATCGACCAGCAGCGCCTCCTGCGAGCGCCGCAGCGCGGCGTCTTCTCCGCTGCTCAACCCCAGATACGGACCGGGGATCAGTGCAAGAGGCACGATCAGAACAACAATGCATAGCAGCGCGATCAGGCTTTTCACGGGCATCTTCACGGGAATGCCGCGGGGGGAGAGTGACGCGATGTGCCGCAGGGCATCCTGCCGCTGCAGCTGACTGATGGGATCTTCAAGAGATTGGTTCGTGACCATTGTCAGGACGCGTTCCTGCAATCCCTGGCGATCCAGATAGGCGGCGGTCTTTTTTTCGTTTGCCCGAAAAACAAACAGATATAAGAAAAAAAAAGTGATCAATGCGGCGGCTGTGCCGGCAGCGAGTGGGATGACAGGCTGGCGCGCGGCTGTCAGCAGCCGATAACCCAGCAATGTGACTGCGGCAACAGCTGCTCCGCTGACTGCGGCCAGCGCTGCGCAGCGCAGCAATGCCTGCCGGTTCAGCCGCTTTTGAAAAGGAATCAGTGCTTTGATCAACCGAACGGGCCTCCTTTGGTACGCAGATGGGTTGAATAAGAGAAAAAACAGGATGCACTGCCCTGCAGCAGTGGCAGAATACCCTCTGATTATCTGCAAAAAATGTGCCAAAATGAAGGAAAAAGGGGCTGACGGCCCAAGATTATTTTTTATAGGAAGATAAACTTTTCCGGATTGGTGTTCGCAAGCTTTTTGAAAGAAACAGAATGAAACGAAATGCTATCAATTGAAACTGATTCGATGTATAATAGCATCACGACGGTTTTGACGTGTCATGCTGCATGCAGCTTCCAAACATTCTTGAAATTTTTTTGAAACAAAACGGAATACAGATGGCACGGTATTTGCATAGGAGAAAAGTAAGCCCCCAAGGGCTGCGTTTGGATGTGCCGGACCTGTGATCCGGCTTTGGAGGAAACATGGTTCACATTGATTTTGCGCTGCCGTCCCCAACGATGATCCCTTTTGTCAAACAGGCCTGGTCCATGCATAATGAGGTCTTCGGTCCTCGTCTGTATGGGCTCGATTATCGGTATACCGTGGAATGTGAGATTTCACCCACGATTATTCTGGCCAAGCATTTCAAGGCGGATGTCGTTGTCAGCCGCGGCGGTACCGCTGCCAGTATCCGCAATCAGAATCCGATGACACCGATCGTGGAGATCCCCATCACCGCCAATGATTTGCGTTTGTCCATCCGGCAGGCGGTGGAACGCTATGGCGATATGCCCATCGGCGTGGTTGGAACGGCCAATATGACATGCTGCGTGGATTATCTGGGTGCGGAGTTCCCCTTTCCCGTGATGGCGTTTACGACACCGGATATTGCTCGGGATAATCTGCGGGAGGGGGTACAGGAAGCCATTCGCAGCGGCGCAAAGATGATCATCGGCGGCTTTTATACCATGGAGTTTGCCAAGGAGTTCGGTGTGCCGAGCGGTCTGCTGACTTCGTCGGCGGAATCGATTTTTTTGGCCATCACCGAGGCCAAGCGTCTTGCACAGGTCTTTCTGGCGGAACGTGAATCCTCCGCGGCCAATCGCGCTGTGCTGAACCATGTCAGCGATGGCATCATTGCAGTCGATCAGAACGGTGTGGTGCGTGCCTTTAACCCGGCGGCAGAGGCATTGCTTGGCCGCAAGAGCAGCGAAATGGTCGGACGCCCGACCGAAAAGGTATTGCCGGATGGAAACCTGCTCAATCTTCTGAATTATAACAAGCCTTTCAGCGATGAAGTGGTGCGCATCAACGGCGAATACATCCGCATGAACGGCAGCAAAATGATGGATGCGGATCGTCAGCTGGGGACAGTCATCACCATGCGCAGGGTACGGGAAAACAATGTGGTCAGCGGCAATATGACCGGCAACCGCAGTGAAAAAACCAACAAGGCAAAGTATCATTTCCGCGATATTCTGGGAGAAAGTATCGTTTTGCAGGATATGATCCATCAGGCGCGCCAGTATGCAAAGGTGGATTCCAACATTCTGCTGTATGGTGAGACCGGTACCGGCAAGGAGCTGGTGGCGCAGTCCATTCACAACGAAAGTGAGCGCGCGGACCGCCCGTTTGTGGCGGTCAACTGCGCGGCGATCTCACCGTCATTGTTTGAAAGTGAGCTGTTTGGTTATGTCGGCGGTGCCTTTACCGGTGCCAGCAAGAACGGCAAGGCGGGCTTTTTCGAGTCGGCGCACACCGGCACCATTTTTCTGGATGAAATCAGCGAAATTCCCCTGGAAATGCAGACAAGGCTGCTGCGCATCATTCAGGAGCGAGAGGTGCGCCGTATCGGCAGCGACAAGGTGATCGAGGTGGATGTGCGCATCATCTGTGCCACCAATAAGGATCTGACCCAACTGATCGCGCAGAACAAATTCCGTGAGGACCTGTATTACCGTCTCAAGGTGCTGTCCATCAATCTTCCCCCGCTGCGCAGCCGGGAAGGCGATGCCGCGCTGATCATGCAGCATTATCTCAATTATTACGCGGCAAAATTCGGCAAAACGGAGATTCGTCTTTCCCCGGATGCTGCCACACTGGTCGGACATTATCCCTGGCCGGGCAACCTGCGTGAACTGCGCAATGTCTCCGAGCAGCTGGCGGTGTTGTGCTCGACAACCTATATTACACTGAGCGATGTAAAAAATGTGTTGCCGCAAAAGGAAGCGCCTCAGGAGACGGCGGCCGTTGCGGCCCCGGTGATGTCACTGCGGGAGAAAGAACGCCAGAAAATCCTGGATACGCTGCTGATCGCCAATACCAAAAAAGAGGCGGCCAGTATGCTGGGCCTCAGTAAAACGACCCTGTGGAGAAAGATCCGCGAGTACGGAATCGAGTGAAAACCTGCTGTATCCGATTGAAACCATATGAACAACAACGCACCGCGGTGAAAACAAAAACGGAAATACAGCGTCGCGAACCCATTTGAACGCAATTAGGACAGCAAAACCATGCTCTGGTGTTGCCGTCCTTTACTATTTTCATTCTCAATAGCTGTTAATAAATCACAAACAGTGTTTGAAATGTTCAAAAAGTTTCAAAACATTTCAACTGGTATCAACTGGCACGATGACGAAACACAATGAAACGAGCGGAAGCAACCGGATTGAAACAGTCAATGAACCGTTTCGATTCCGTTGGAGAGGCTGCGGTACTTTTTTCCTTTTTGAAACGTGCGGCGGAGCTGAAAGCAGAGTTCCGGAAAACAATATTTCAGCGATTTGCTTTTGCATATATAATGTATGTTCATTTTGCATAGCAGGGAAAATGAAAAAAACTGAAAGATAATTTTACTTGAATCTCTTTTTTGGCACGCTTTTCGCTATTAAGTATGACAGAAGCATTTCCGGTTCTTCCGGAGATGGGAAATCAGTTCAGTGCTCACGGCCGGTGCTGATGCCTGAAAAGAAAAGTTGGCCGGAGAATACAGAAAGAGAGAGGAACCCAACATGAAGAAGATCGCTTCTATCCTCCTGTGCGTGCTGCTGATCTGCGTTGCCGCTCTGGCTGTCGCTGAATCCGCGCCCGCCACCAGCACCTGGGGCTGGGTCGTGACCCCCGCCACGGTGGATGAGAACGGCTGCGTGACCGTCGAGATCGTCGAAGCCGCCACCTTCGAGAAGAAGACCTTCACCACCGAACCCCTGACCGTGACCAATGCCCTGACCGGCGTTACCCGCGCTGAAGCGGTGGTCGCCCTGTGCCAGGCCGACAACAGCATTGAGCTCGTCATGGACGCCGAAGGCAAGGTCATCAACATTGAACGCCTGATGCAGATGGCCGGCGGCTTTGGCCCCTCCATCGGCTTTATGGACTCTGCCAAGTACGGCGTTGAGCTGACCGGCGAGGGCGGCAAGCCCGGTGCCATGATGGCTCAGGCCTGGGTGCTGGCGACTGATTCCGACGCCCGCACCATCACCGTGGGCGACGGCAACCACTGCACCAACATCTTCGAAGAGACCTACACCCTGGCCGATGACTGCCAGATCTTCGCTGTGGACAATACCACCACCGTTGAAGGTACTCTGGTGACCGGCAGCTGGGCCGGTGAACCCACCACCCTGGAAGAGATCGTTGTCTGCCCCGTGGGCGAAGACGGCGAGATCTACTACCAGCCCGAAAAGTACGTTGTGATCGCCGTGTTCGACGGTGATTACACCACCTACGAGACCGCCAAGGTCGCTCAGCTGTATGTGTACAAGAACCCCGAAGTGCTGGCTGCCAGCAAGCTGGTGACCCCCGACAACACCACCTACGACGGTGTGGCCTGGATGCCCGCTGTGTCCGCTGCTGTTGAAAAGCATCAGTATGGTTTTGACGGCTCCTGCCTGCCCTTCGAAGTGATGGCCGATCGTTTCTACTCCATCGGCGATTCCTACACCAATGTTTATCTGTTCGTCGGCGACGACGGCACCATGACCCTGCTGGACCAGGGCAACACCTGCGCCTCCTACCAGTACTGGCTGAACCTGGAAGCCATGGGCTTCGATCCCCGTGAAGTGGATAAGATCCTGCTGACCCACGGCCATGGCGACCACTATCAGGCTCTGGTTGAGAACCTGACCATGATCAACCACTATCAGGTGGGTTAGGGCAACATCGCCTACGGCGAGCAGTATGCTGCTGTGCAGACCTCCGGCAACAACAAGGGCGGCTTCGATTACCTCGGCTACCCCGAAATCGGCCCCGTGCTGACCGACAAGTCCATCTCCTACACCCTGACCGCTTGGGACACCTGGTATGAGTGGCAGAACGACTTCGGCGGCGGCGTTGAAGTGTATCCCTTCCTGACCACCGGTCATACCGCTGATACCGCTTCTTTCGTGTTCCGTCTCACCGCTACCGAAAACGATAAGGTTCTGGAAGCCGGCAAGACCGCTGCCTTCTGCTACATGGGCGGCTACGGCGCACAGAACAACCTGAAGTCCGGTTGGACCCGTCTGGCTTATGTGGATGGCCTGAAGTACATCCAGAGCGTTGCCGCTCCCATGGCCGCCGCTTCTGCTGACTACGTGTACAACGTTCCCCAGCACTCCAACCAGTATCCCTGGTACGATATTGCCAAGGCCTGCCAGGAGAAGAACATTCCCTTCCTGTCCGTGCTGACCGAGGGCCTGGACGCCATCCAGAACTTCTGCGAGAAGCGCATCTCCTACAACACCTATGAGAACTTCTATCAGGCTTGGCTGAACGAGACCGACGAAGTGGGCAACCTGTTCTTCGAGCATGGCGGCTTCCGCTCCTCCATCTCCTCCAAGACCCTGCAGACCATCGAGGCCGGCGGTCCCTATAAGCGTGCTGAAGGCACCTATGAGCTGGAAGTTGTGGATGCCACCATCCTGCACGGCTTCGATATGTGGCAGAACCCCTCCGAGGAGTTCGCCGGCATGTACAACATCTACGGTTTCGAACTCTCCGAAGGTTTCGTCATCCCCAAGGATGCCTTCGTGCATGATCCCGACAGCTACTTTGTGCAGATCGTCGGCCATGTGAAGGATGACTACGCCGGCAAGGTCGATTATGACACCAACTTCTTCGGTGCTGATAACTATGCTGTGCAGTGGACCAGCGGCCCCGTTGAAATTGCCAACCGTCCTACCGATTCCGCCTGGACCGAGATCGTCCGCACCACCCGCGTGAGCACTCTGGAAGAGGCTCAGGCTCTGCTGGATGCCATCGAGATCGGCAGCACCTACACCGTCCAGCTGGACAAGGTCAGCGACATCGTTGTGGCTGAAACTCCCGCTGCTACCTTCGTGAAGTAATTCACCCGTATCCTTTGGAGCCGTGGCCCGCAGGGCCGCGGCTCCTTTTATGTCCGGAAACAATAACAAAGGACGGCGGAATATCTTCCGTCGTCCTGTTCGTATATTTGATTGGATTATTCCTGTGCCAACGCTTCCAGCAGCGCGGCGGCAGCGCTTGCGGCGGCTTGAGCGGCACTGACTTCATTGCGCTCGAAGGAATCCATGCCGCTTTCGTCACCGGTATCGCTCATGGCGCGGATGGCCATGAAGGGGATACCGTTGGCAAAGCAGGCATGGGCTGCGGCAGCGGATTCCATATCCACGCACAGCGGATGCCATGCGTCAATGATCAGCTGGCGACCTTCCTGCACAATGAACTGCTCTCCGCTGACCATGGTGCCGAAGAAAGCGGGGTAGAGCAGTTTGCCTTCGTCGTTCAGACGGCGGCAAATGCCCAGCATTTTTTCATCGCCGGGGAAATATCCGGCATCGGGCACGGGGCGGTAACGCAGCATGCCGGGGTCGACATCGTGCTGTGCCAGACGCTCGGAAAAAGCCAGCGCATGCACGCCAAGGCGTGGATCCATACCGCCGGCGACGCCCACCATGATGATGCGGTCCACCTGCCAGCGGTCGATCAGCAGCTGGGCGGTAATGGCAGCGTTCACCTTGCAGATGCCGGTGGCGGCGGCCACGATGTGCAATTTGCCGATATGCGCCTCCATGATGGTGGTACGGGCAATTTCGGTTTCCTTTTCGATGGTCAGGTGGGCGATGACCGATTCGATCTCGGATTTCATCGCGCAAAGCAGGCCGATGGTCATACAAATACCTCTTATCTCAATGGTTTATTGGTCGGGCTCCAGGTCGGCTCCGGGCATGACGGCCACCGTGCGGATCTTGCGGGCGGCGGCGGCACGCATCAGAGCGGTCTGTGCCGGTATGCTGCTGAAAATGTTGGCGGAGATGTGTTCCACGCCGTGGGGGCGCAGCTGCTCGGCTGCGGCGCCGATGATGGCCTTGGCAAAGCCCTGACGGCGGTAATCGGCGCGTACATACAGACCTACCAGAGAGACGGAGTCTCCCTGACCGGCCAGAAGCACCTCGCTGACTGGATTCACGCCGCGGTAAAAGCCGAGGGCGCAGAAATGCTCCATCTGCATGCAGCGGATCATGGTGTTCATGTCCAACGTTTCGATACGGTAAGCATTGAGACGCTGCATAAAGGCCATGGCGTCTTCCTGACTGCGCAGCGTGACCGGCAGCAGATTGCAGCTGACCGGCACACGGGAGGACCAGGCGGGCAGTTCAAAATGCCACACATCCTGCGTGTCATCGGCCTTGAAGCCGGCTTTTTCGTAGAAGGAAAGCAGGTCGGCGTCTTCCGGCGATACAATGGTATACAGACGCGCGCGCAGACCAGGGGCCTCGGCTCTCATTTCCTCGGCACGCGCCAGCAGCGCGCCCAGCAGCAGACTGCGGGCGGCGGGCTGCGCCTCGATGGAAATAAAGATGCGCAGCGGGGCGTTGGGATACATTTCGCCCTGCATAAAGCTGATGACCGTACCGGTGCCCATCGGCACCTGCTGATCATTGGAGACGATAAAGCAATTACGGGGATCCAGACCCTGATAGGGGCCGATGGGATGTGAAAGCTGCATGAAATCAGTTCCTCTGTGGCGGCGCAAAACGGCTTACTGCCATTCCACGCGGCCGGTCGTTTCGGAAGCGGTCAGATCGTAGAGCACATGCTCGACCTCGGGACGGTCGTGCAGGATGCGCATCGTCACACGCTCCAGCAGGTCGGAGGGCAGACGGGCGGGATAATACTGCTGTGCGCCCTCGCCGATGTTGACGGCTTTCAGCACGATGACGGAGCGGGCGGAGCTGCCGGGCAGCTCCATCAGCAGGCAGAAGTGCTGCCGAACACGCTTCAGCTGTCCGGCGGCGTTCAATTCATCGGTAAAGATGGCGTCGGCGGCTCGCAGCGTCTGCAGACGGGCGGGCGTGACCTCACCCAGTACGCGCAGTGCCAGACCGCTTCCCGGGAAGGTCTGTTTGACCACCACCTCGGCGGGCATGCCCATGTAGGAGCCTGCTTCGCGCACTTCGCTTTTGAACAGTTCACGCAGGGGCTCAATGCGGGGCAGATCGGGATAGATGACGGGACGCTTGTTTTTGTCAGTGCCGTTCATCACTTCGGTGCAGATGGTGCCGCGGATCACACAGCTGAACTGACCAAGGTCCGCCAGAGTTTCATCCAGCACGCGCTGCAGCATATCACCGATGATCGCCTTTTTTTCCTGAGGATCGCGCACGCCCTTCAGCGCCTGCAGGAAGCGATCTTCCGCGTGCACATGGCAGATGTTCAGCCCCATCTGATCACGGTAGAAGGTCAGGAATTTTTCACCTTCCCGGTCACGCATCAGACCGGTGTCAATAAAGATGCACTGGAGGCGGTCGCCCAGCGCCTTGTGCGCCAGCAGCGCGCTGACGCCGCTGTCCAGACCGCCCGTCATGGAGCAAAGGGCACGGCCGTTGCCGACCTTGCCTCGGATCTCCTCCACCGCGCCCTGCACAAAGGCCTCGTAATCCCACCAGCGGCTGCAGCCGCATACGCCGGTCACAAAGCTCATCAGCAGCGACATGCCGTCGGTATCATTGGATTCCATGGTGTACTGCATGCCGTACAGCTGACGGGCGGCGTCGGCAAAGCCGATGACCTCGTCCTCGCATTCGGCAATCTGTTCCACCCCGGCCGGCAGGCGCAGACGCCGCACGGCAGATAACAGGCGGTCGCAATCCTCCAGATTCCCGGTCAGGGGAGAGGACAGAAAACGCACGTGGCCGATCTTGTCGCACAGCGCGGTCTGCTGCACCTCAGCACCCAGTGCCCGGGCAAGCGGTACGGCGGCGGCACCCAAGGCCAGCACAGGCAGCTGACAGGCAGTTGGGTCAAAAGCCGGTTCCGCGGCGGCGCCGGCGGGGGCGCCGGACAGGATCAACCCCATTGGGGCCGCGGCGGCAATTTCGTTTTTGGTGACGGAGGCGGATACAATGCGGCAGTAAATGCGCTCCGCCCTCAGACTGCGCGCGATGGCGCGGCTGGAGCTGTCGTCAAAATTGATGATCAGAACCATGTCCTGCATGATGCTTCGCCTCCCGGATCATTCTGAGCAATACTCGGCACGAACGGTAAAATTGTTGTCATCCAGCCAGAAGGCCTTCTTGTAGGCGGTCTGCAGCGCAGCTGAAGTGTCCCGCCCGGTGATGCCGGTGGATGAGATCCCGCGGTCCAGCTGAAAGCTTCTGACAGCCGCCGCGGTGGAGGGACCGTAGGTGCCGGTCACATATTCGGTCTCCAGATACCCCAGGTACTGCAGCTTTTTCTGCACCTCGGTCACCTCGGTGCCGCTGCAGCCGCCTTGCAGAGTGGTATCGGCCAGGTCGTGTACGGTGCCGTAGCCCAGCACGCGCCAGTCATTCAGCAGATGACTGCTCCGCTGCACCTTGTCCGGCATGTTGCCTTCCAGCACATGCACGGTAACGATCCCTTTTTCATCCCGGGTGCAATACTCCACCATGGCCACGTGCGAGGTGTTTCCGGCATCGGAAAAGCTGTAAAACACCCAGTCGCCCGGCTGCGGAATGTAGCCGGAAACGTACTCCCCTGTGGCTTTATACCATTGCTTTCCCCAGGAGGCAACATAACCGGTGCGGGCAATGTAGCGTCCCTGACGCAAAAACCATCTGAGCCCCGTGTTGGAGCCTGAGTACATGGGATACACATTGCGGAGAAGGGCAGTGCCGTACGTCCGGTCCACCTGATCGACGCACCAGCAAAGATACTCCGCGCACCACTGGGCATAGGGATCGCCGGACCATTCGCCGTACTTGCTGTAGCCGCTTTTTTCCTCGGTGTAGCCGAGCTCGCCCCGGGCAATGCTCAACAGCTGCGTAACATAGTCCGGCACGGGGTAATCGGGTTCCAGCACGGTTTCTTCCGCCAGTGCGAGGGGAGAAAACAGCAGCGCAAGCAGCAGCAGTACAGCCGTCACACTTCTGCGCGACATCGTTTCTCCTCCTTTCAGGCTGACAGAACTTTACCCCTTATTATAGCACAGAGGCGGAAGGTCGTCAAACCTCCCGCCTATAGGCATTATCTGATATACTGCGGCAGCCGTTCCACGCTGCGGCGCAGTGCCTCGATGCTCTTGACTTCGATCACCGCACGCGCCCCTGATTGTTCACCGCGGGCGATCAGCGCGGCAATGTCCAGATGACCGTCACCCAGCGCCAGATGGCAGTCGGCGGCGGAATCGTGCAGGTGCATGTGCTTCAGTTCGTCAAAATGCCTGTCGTACAAGGGCATATCAACGCCGTGAGCCAGGTCGTTGTGCCCCACGTCCAGCGTCAGGTGGAATACAGGGCTTTGGAGCAGAAGTTCGATGGCTTCCAGCCGGAAGGAGTGATAACCGTCGGTGTTTTCCACGCAGACATTGACTTTTCCGCCGGAGGCTTTTTCACAGGCGTCGCGGAAAATTTCGGTGCAGCGCAGATAATCCTCCCGGTAGGCATCATACAGGTATACCTTGCGGTCGGGCTGCGTGACCACGATGCCCTTTTCCCAATGCAGGTTGACGGTGGGCATGCCGGCATCGGCCGCCAGACGAATGGCATCGGCGGCGTTCTGCACATAGGCGGCGCGCACACGGCTGTCAAAGGCACAGGGGGTCAGCACTTCGTCCAGATGAAAGGTAAAATAGATGCCGTATCGGTCCTGCAGCTCCCGCAGCATCGGCGCGTTCATGCGGTCCAGCGTGCAGAGGGGAAAGCTCATGTTGAGCTCAACAAACTTCAGACCCAGCTCCGCGCACAGGGCAGCGCTTTCATCAATGGAGCGGTTCTCCAGCAGAAAAGGCATTCCGAAATCCATTGATCAGCGCTCCTTCCGGCAATGAACGGCGATGTATGTAGGAATGTTCAATTCCTTGAGACGGCCGCTTTCGTTGGTATCTTCATAAACGGTGCGCAGCGAAAAGCCCGCCCGAAGCAGTGCGGCGATGGTCTCGCCTGCCGTGTGGGAAAACTGAACGCCGTAGTCCTGCTGTACCGAACGCTGCATCAGCATCGGATCAGTCAGAGGGTCAAAGGGCAGGGCCTGCACCAGCTCCTTTTCGTTATCATCCACGCAATAGTTGAAGCCGTTGTCAAAGCCGCCAAGCAGCTGGCCGCCGGGCTTCAATACGCGGTAGCATTCAATGAACAGAGGGTCCAGATAGCGGATATAGCAGGTGGAGACGGGCAGAAAGATCAGATCGAAACTTTCGTCCGGGAAGGGCAGGGGCTCGGTCATGTCGGCCTCATGGATGTCGATGGTATATCCCATGCGGGCGGCAAATTCCCGGTCGGAACGGCATTGCGCCGGGCTGATGTCCAGCAGCGTGCATTCGGCGCCAAGCGCGGCAAAAACGGGCATTTGCTGCGCGCCGCCGGCAGCCAGACCCAGCACTTTTTTTCCCTTCAGATCACGCAGCCAGGCCTTGGGCACCGATTTGTTGGGTGTCAGCAGCAAGTGCCAGCGGCCTTCGCGGGCACTTTGGTATTCCTCGTCCCGGATGGGCTGACCCCAGCGCCAGCCCTCGCGGCACCAGCGGTCAATGATCCCCGCGTTCATGCGGGTATATTTCATTTCTTCCATATAAATTCAATCCTTTCGCGGCGGCGGCCGCCTTTCCTATTTTACCACAGTTTCAGCGGGAATGATACCCTGTTTTGCAGGCGTCAAAGCGGCGCAAAATGCGGTGAAATTGTTGACACCACGCGGCAAATGTGTTATTATATCAGGGTAAGCCGCTCGGGCGGGGCCTTTAAAATGCGCATCTGCGCTGCCTCGTGGCTGAAAGATGCCTGTGAAGCCCGGCGAGTTCTAAACAGGAGGTGCTGCCATCATGTACGCGATTATTGCTACCGGCGGCAAACAGTACCGTGTCTCTCAGGGAGACGTCATCTATGTTGAGAAACTGAACAACGAAGTGAACGACGAAGTCACCTTCCCCGTGCTGATGCTCGGCGGTGAAACCGTTCAGGTCGGCAACCCCGTTGTCGAGGGCGCTACCGTTACCGGTAAGGTCCTGCAGCAGGGCAAGGGCCAGAAGATCCTGATCCTCAAGTACAAGAGCAAGAAGAATTACCGCCGTAAGGCCGGTCATCGTCAGCCCTTTACCAAGGTCGAGATCACCGCGATCAACGGCTGATGACCAGGGTCATCCTGTATCACGACAAGGGCGGTGTGCCTTGCGGTTTTGAGTGCCGCGGCCATGCCGGTTTTGCCGAAGAAGGGTACGACATCGTTTGTGCGGCGGTTTCCGTGCTGGCAACGACCTGCGTCAACGCTTTGGAAAGCGTGGCGGGGCAGGCGCCGGAGCTGGAAACGGGGGACGGGCTCATCCGGGCACGTCTTGAACAGCCCAATCATGACGCTGTGGTGCTGCTCAAAGCCTTTGAACAAGGTATACAGGATATCGGTCAATCTTATCCCAAGTACATCCGCATCACCGTGCGGTGAATAAAAACGGAGGAAGCTACCATGATGAAACTCAATCTTCAGTTGTTCGCTCATAAAAAAGGTATGGGCTCCACCCGCAACGGCCGCGACAGCGAAAGCAAGCGTCTCGGTGCGAAGCGCGCTGATGGTCAGTTCGTGCTGGCCGGCAACATTCTGGTTCGCCAGCGCGGCACCCACATCAACCCCGGCGTGAACGTGGGCATCGGCAAGGATGATACCCTGTTCGCCAAGGCTGACGGTATCGTGCGTTTCGAGCGCCTGGGCCGCGACAAGAAGCAGGTTTGTGTCTACCCCAAGGAGCAGTAATTTTTTGCTCCCAAAGCCGCTGCCCGGTGCAGCGGCTTTTTTTCCACTTTTGACGATCATGATCGGAGAGAATCAGTGAGCTATCAGATCATTACCGATACATCGGCCAACCTGCCTTCCTCCTATCTGCTGGAGCACGGCGTGGATATCGCCCCCTTCTCCTATTTTGTGGAGGGCGTTGAAATGCAGTGCCTGAACAGCACGGTATTTGACGGCAAAAAGTTTTATGACGATATGCGGGCCGGCATGAAGGTGACCACCTCCCAGATCAATCCGCAGACCTTTGAGGAATGCTTTGAGAAGTATCTGTCCCAGGGTCAGGACGTGCTGTTTATCTCCATGTCCTCCGGCATCAGCGGCTCCTATAACTCTTCCATGATCGCCGCGGAGGCGCTTAAGGAAAAGTATCCGGAGCGGAAGATCGTATCCATCGATACCCGCGCCGCGTCCCTCGGCGAGGGCATTTCGGTCATGCTGGCGGTAAAAAACCGCGACAACGGCATGTCCATTGCCGATAACGAGGCTTTCCTGCGTGATCTGGTGCAGCATGTCTATCAGGTGTTTACGGTGGATGACCTGAAATACCTCAGTCACACGGGCCGTCTTCACAGCGCGGTGGCGTTTGTCACCTCCATGCTCAATATCAAGCCTTTGCTCAAGGGCGATGAAATGGGCCGGATCGTCAACTTCGGTATTGTACGCGGCCGCAAAAAGGCTGTTCAGTCGCTGGCCCAGAAGTATGATGAGCTGGTGGAAAAGCCCGGAGAGCAGACCGTTTGCATCGCGCATGCCGACTGTGCGGCCGAAGCCGCGCAGCTGGCGGAATTGCTGCGCCGCAACCATCCGCCCCGGGAGATCATGACCGTCGATTATGAGCCGGTGACGGGCAGCCATGTGGGCCCCGGCACCATCGCTCTCTTCTTCCTTGGCGGGGAAAACGTGCGCGAAAAGTAATACAAACAGTCCCTCAGGGCAAAAGACCTGAGGGGCTTCCACTGTATGGAGGATAAAATGATTGCCGCAATTGTAAATGCCGCTGTGATTATCCTGGGCTCCCTCGTGGGATTGCTGCTGCACGGCAAACTGCCCGAGCGCTATAACGATGCCATCTCCAAGGGCCTGGGCCTGTGCACGGTGGTGATCGGCCTCAGCACGGCGCTGAAGACCGCCAACATGCTGATCGTCATCATCTCGGTGGCGGTGGGCGGCTTTATCGGCTGCTTCATCGATATTGAAAAATGGCTGGGCCGTCTGGGAACGACCATTGAAAACCGCTTCAGCAAGGGCGAGGAGGGCAGCTTTGCCAAGGGCTTTGTGACGGCTTCGCTGCTGTACTGTGTGGGCGCCATGGCCATTGTGGGCTCGCTGGACGCCGGCCTTCGCGGCGATTACAGCACCATCTTTGCCAAGTCCGTGCTGGACGGCGTGATGGCCATCTTTCTGACGGGCAGCTGCGGCATCGGCGTCATGGCCTCCGCGGTCACGGTACTGGTGTATCAGGGCTTTATCACCTTGCTGGCCGGAGCGGTAGAACCTGTGCTGACCGCGGCGGTGGTGACCGAAATGAGCGCGGCCGGCGGTGTGCTTATCATGGGCATCGGTCTCAACCTGATCCGCAAGGAGCACATTCCCGTGGGCAACCTGCTGCCGGCTGTGCTGCTGCCTGTTGTGCTGACGGGGCTTTTTCTGTGAGAATCGAGATCATCAAACATTTAAGACAGCTGACGGTGCTGGACGACAGCGGATCGGCTGTTTTTTGCTGCCGCACCGCGCTGGGCTTTTGCCCCGAAGGCAACAAGGAGCGCGCCGGGGATGGACGCACACCGGAAGGGGAATATTATATCTGTTTGCGGCGGGAAAACGGCAAATTCGGTCCGTCACTGGGGCTCAGCTATCCCTCTTCTGCCGATGCGCTGCGCCTGCGGGCGGAAGAAGATTTGCTGGAATACATCCGCCAGTGTGAGCGTGAACAAAAAAGACCGCCCTGGGGCACAGCCCTGGGCGGAGAGATCTGTATCCATGGGGGAGGCAGCGGCAGAGACTGGACTGCGGGCTGCATTGCCCTTGAGGCGGAGGACATTGCGCAAGTCTATGCCCTTTGCCGCGAGGGGGATCCGGTCAGGATCCTGCCGTAACGCGGTAAATGGCAATGTACAGCGCGCCATCCTGTGCCAGCGCTTCGAAACGGATGGGGAACTCGTAATCGTTGCGGAAGATAAAGTTGATGCCTTTGGTGTTGTTGCCCACAGCGGCATCCATGCCAAGACACAGATAGGCGGCACCGTCCGCGCCGTGCGCTCTGCGGTCAATGATGGTGATGCCGGGCAGCTGCAGCACTGCGTTGTACAGGGTACTGGACACCTGACACACGCCGCCGCCCCAGCCGAGGTTCCAGCCGCCGGTGATCAGCACCGGACCCTTGATGTAGCCTTTGTTGGCTTTGAAGGGGCCGTAATGGTTGTTGTAGTTCAGGGTCTTTCCCGGGGCGAGCGTTTCACCGCTCATGGCCTCGCAGTTGACGCCGATATTGACCTCTTTGCCGTGTGCCATCGGCTCGGTGGAATTGATGACATAATAGGAAGTAAAGGCAGCGATGGGGGCCTCGTCCGTGCCGCTGAAGGCATCCGGCCAGATGGGCTGCAGCTCGCTGAAGGAAGCGGCGTCCACATAACCGTACTGGCGGTAATAATTGAGCACCGCCCATCCGTCCTCAAAGCCGAGGACGGATATTTTTGTGCCCGGCGTCAGGCTGAACAGCATTTCACTGCCGGCTTCGGGGGCGGAAAGAATCGAGGCACCGTGTTGCCCCACGGTAGCGGTGTAGGTGTAAACCTCCACGCCCCACGGCGGGGTATTGACTTTGTCGACCGGTCGGCCGACATTGAGGTGAGCGCGGTTGATATAGCCTTTGGCACCATTGTAGCCCACATAGGCCCATTCGGGATAGAGGGCATAGACCTGCACCGTGGCCCCCTTGCCTGCGGAACCGACAGGAGAGGACTTTTTGTTCATCTCGGAGCGGATGTACACATCCAGCGAGGTGGTGGTGGTATACAGGGCTGTTTCGGCGGCTGCCCCTGTGCACAGAAGCACAAGCAGCAGCAGCGGGAGCAGTAATTTTTTCATGCTTGCTTTTCTCCGGCGGGGGTCATGGGCGTACCGTTCAGGCTGCAGCTGACCAGCGTGTCACCCACATAGGATAATTTGAGGGAAAAGAAATCACGGCTTTCCCGGAGCAGGCGCAGAAAAACGCGGTCGCCTTCCCAAAGATTGAGCTCTTCGATCTGTTCGATGGGCACCCAGCGCAGCACGCCTTCGGCACAATCGGGCTTTACTTCGCCCTCGGCTTCGCTGGTGTAGAGAAAAATGATTTCGCTCTCCCAGCCTTCCGAGATGAAGGTGATATTGCCGCGGGGCACGGGGCGGATCAGCGTAAGACCGGTTTCCTCCATGACCTCGCGGGCAACGCACTCATCGGGCGACTCGTCCTTTTCAAGCTTGCCGCCCACGCCGATCCACTTGCCGGCATTGACATCCTTGTTCTTTTTGACGCGGTGCAGCATCAGGTACTGCCCTTCCCGCTCAATGTAGCACAGGGTGGAAAGGATCATTGCGGCTTCCTTTCGGTCAGACGTTCCCGGTGACCGTCCTCGTACTGGATGTAGGTGTTGTTCAGCTGTTCACGAAAACCGGCACGGAAATCGGCCAGATATTCCTGACGCAGGGCAGCCTGCTCTTCCAGTTCGGCGGCAGTCAGTCCCACGGTTTTTTTCTTTCTGGCCAGCTCGTTGATGCGGGCGACTTTCTCTTTGGTCATGCGTTCAGGGCCTTCTTTCGGTTGATCAGGCTGAGGGCGCAGGGCGCGGCCAGCAGCAGAGCATACACGGCGTAGAGCAGCAGACGGCTGGTTTCGGTGCGGTCGATCATGAACTCAATGCCCACGATGCCGCCCACATCCAACGCCAGCACACCGATGATGATATACAGCGGCAGGTTCTTTTTTTCCTTTGCAGTGCGACGCAGGGTAAAAAGAACAGCGGGGATGGCCATCATGATGGCGGCTAGGATCTGCTGCATGTCCACAAAGGAACGGCGCATGTGGCTGTCAAAGCGCAGGCTTTCCCAGAAGGTCTGGGTAGCGCCGAACAGAAGCAGCGCCAGCAGCGCGGTGTCGCCCTTCAGGGATTTGTTTTTCATATAGAAGCAGAAGCAGACAAGCATCAGCACAAAGGCGGTCAGATATTCAAACTGATAGGTCTTCAGCTTCCAGTCGTAGCCGTCCGTTTCGGAGAAGAAGGGGGATTTGACCACGCTCTCCACCAGCGTGCGGCTGCGTCCCATCAATTCGGTAAAGCTCTCACCGATGCGCTCAAAGGCGATGAAGGCAAAGAAGGAAACAGCCAGAATATCCAGCAGTGCGGCCGCGCTGACCTTGCGGTTTTTGGCGGTCAGCACCGCGGCCAGTGCAGCGCCGCCGATGGCACCCACCATCGAATAACCGCCGCCCCAGAAGGAAACGGCTGCCCGCGGGGAGAACACGGCGTGAAAGCCAAAATCCAGCAGGCAGAACAGGATGCGGCTGACCACCAGACCGATGGGCAGTGCCAGGGCACCGAAGACGAGGGCGGTACCGTCCGTCATGCGGGCCTTTTTGCACATCGCCGCAAACAGCAGCAGGGTCACCAGCACGCCGCCGGCGCACAGCAGACCGTACAGAAACACATTGGCGCCGAGGAAGGAAAACGAGGCGGTATCCTCAAAGGCTTCAAACAGGGCTTCGTTCATTTTCAGTTCCCCCAGGTGGCCGGGTCAACGGCGGATGCAAAGTAGATGATGTCGCTCTGGTCTCTCTCCTGCGCCTTCTGCATATAGAAGCCGCCGTTGAAGACCATGGTGGCGGTGTTGCCGCCGTCCAGGCAGAAGGCCTGCCGGCAGCCCAGGGCGTACATGAAGTCCGCCATCTGCTGCGCGGTGGCACCGGCAGAGGTGCTCATGCGGCCCTCGGCAACCACGCACACATAGGAGAGGGCATCCATCTGACCGATGGCCAGACGGGGCTCTTTTTCGTTGGGGTTGTAGCTGTAGTTCTTGTCGACGGTCAGTTCCGCACCGTCCATGACCAGCGCCGGGCCGAAGGTGAAGGCGTTGATGATGGTGTGGCTGGTGGAGGAGACAAAGTCATCCACACCCGCGGATTTGATGAACAGATGGAAATCACCGTTTTCGTCGATGATCAGGATATCCTTGGTCTTGTTGGCCTTGTTGCGGATCTTGGTGCCCATGCGGTACTCAAAGCTGGTCTTGTTGGGGTCGTTGATGTAATAGTCGCCGCTGATGGCCAGCACCGCGTTGTATTTTTTGGCCATCGTGGAAACGAAGGCCGTTTTGCTGGAGGTCACCTTGGCGCCGGCAATGCCGGTGCGCATCTGGGAGGCGTCCTTGATCTGCACGTAGGCTACACGCCAGATGGTGCCGTCCTGCTCGATCTTCTGCAGCTGTACGCTGATGGAATCATCGTCATAGCTTTCTTCGGCATAGCCGGCGGGGTTGGGGGTCATACCGGGAGTGAAGTCGATGGGCAGGCTGTAGACGGCTTCCTCGGCGTTGGCGGAGGGCACCAGCAGGCGGAGCAGGGCTTCGCTGTTCCAGGCGTAGTCCATCCACTCGTACTGGTAATCGCTCAGCATCTTGCCGGAGGGAACGGCAAAGGGCAGAGCCAGCAGCATCACGGCGATGAGGGCGAAGAGAATGACTTTGGTGCTCTTTTTCATGATGGGAGGTTCCTTTCTCTCAGTTCATTTGTGTATCCAGATAATCCGTCATCAAAGGCGCAAGGTCGGTATGGGTGACGGATAAGAGAAGCGATTCAAAATCCGCCCGTGCGGCATAACCGAAGGCGAAGGCGTCGGCATAGGCGCGCAGGAACGGGGTCAGGTCACCGGCCAGCGTTTCCATCGCCAGCAGGCAGGCACAGCCGCGTCCGGTCACCACGGCGGAATAGACGTCATAGCTGCCAAAATAGCCGATCGGAGAGGCGGGGGTGACAGGGAGAGGGATGTATTCGCGCATCGGGGCATCGACCCGAAGCGTGACCAGATTGCGCCGGGCAGCGGCACCGCTGTTTTTCAGGGTGTAGCGCAGCATGGCGTATTCGGCCACGGCTTCATCCTGCCAGGGCTGACGGACGCTGTCGGAAGCTACCATGACGCCGAACCACTGGTGCGCCGTTTCATGGGCGATGACCAGCTCCAGCGATTCTGCCCGATCCGAGGCAAAATGCGCATGATCGATCAGGGTGAAGGCGGTACCGGGCTCTGCGCTGAAGGGCAGAGCACCTTCGCACAGCACCAGCTGACCGTAGGGATAATCGCCCCACAGCGCCGTATAGGTGCGAAGCGCCTTGACGGCGTTCTGGACAGCTCGCTGCGCCGCGGCTTTTTCCCGTGCCCAGGCAGTGACCTGTATGCCGTCTGCCTGCCCGGAAGCGGCAACAAGATCGCGACTCAGCACAAAACTGAAATCCCGGGCGGCCAACAGCTGTGCGGTGTAGGTCACTGTTCCGTCGGAGTTTACGGTTTTGTCGCAGCGGCCGCCGCAGATCAGCTGCCAGTCCGAGGGCGCTTTGAGATGGACGGTGTAGTTGGCACAGCCGCTGATAAAGGGATCGCCGAGGGCACTGCAGCTGTCGGTGCGCCAGGCACCGTCCTGATAAAACGACAGCGTGGGCAGCGCGTGCAGCATCTGTACGCCGTACGCCGTCTGCCCGAAGCGATGAGCACACAGGGGCAGGGACAGCACGCCGCGCAGCAGCAGAGTGCCGTTTTCCCCGGGCTGCAGCGGCGGGATGGGAATGTTCAGCACCGTGGGGTCCTGCACTTCCGGAGCGCAGGTAACGGCGGCATCGTTCCACCAGATACCCTGCAGCGTGAAGCCGCCGGCGGAAAAACCCTTCGGGTAACAGACGTCATACCATTCATCCAGGGCGGCAGGGCTTGCGGCCTCGTCAGAGAAGGCGTTGGCCCAAAGACGGACGCACAGGCTTTGCAGCTCATGACCCGTATCGTTGTGATAGTCAAGCGTCATGGTGACCGCCAGCGTGCTTTCCGCCGGGCGGAAAATCAGCTCATAATCATAACGGCTGAGCCCCGCGGAAGCATCCCGGGCGCGCTGCCCGGCGGTGACTTTTTTTGAATGCGGCCAGAGCAGCAAAGCCGCAAGGCACATCAAAAACAGACACAGCAAACAAAGCGGCACGCGACGCCTTTCTATTATACACCTTCCTGCCGTGACCTGTCACCCCCGAACTTACAATTTTACGCTTTTTATCATACAATAAGAGGGCCCCCGATTGCAAAGAAAAAAAGCGTGTCGGTTGTAAATTATGTGTGAATATGCTAAAATACCTCATGTATCAACTGAGCGAAAGGCTTCGATCGTGTTTGGTAAATTCTTTCTGAAACGGCGTTCGGTGTTCCGGGATGACCGGATTGCGCTGCTGATCTCTGACCGCAGCGAAACAGACCCCTCGATGGGCATCACCGACAGCTGGGTTTTTGATATTTATGAACTGGCTTCCCACCGTCGGGTGGGATATATCTCCCTGAGGATCGGGGAAAGCGCTTATCTGTATTACCTGGGGCACATCGGCTATCGGGTGGATGAACCCTTCCGCGGTCATGGCTATGCCGGACGCGCCTGCCGTTTGCTGCGTCCGCTGCTTCGGCAGATGGGCATGAACAGTGTGGTCATCACCAACAATACCGAAAATACCCCCTCGCGGCGCACCTGCGAAAAGCTGGACTGCGAGCTGGAAAGCATCGTGCCGGTGCCGGCGCTCTACCGCTATGCCTGCATGGACGCAACGGAAAAATGCCGCTATATCTGGCGTGTGGATGGGATGAAAGAATGAAAGTTACGGTATCGGGCGTTGAAATCCATTATGAGCAGTACGGCGCGGGCGAAGAGATTTTGTGCCTGCACGGCTGGGGCTGCGCGGTCAGGCATTTTGAGCCCATCGCCAAAGAGCTTGGCAAAAACCATCATGTTACCGTGATCGATTTTCCCGCCCACGGTGAATCTTCCCGACCGCCTGAACCCTGGGGCGTGAAGGAATTCGGCGAGTGTACGCACAAGCTGATCGAGGCGTTGAAGCTGGGCAGGGTCGACATCATTGCCCATTCCTTTGGCGGCCGCGTGGCGCTGTATCTGGGGGCCCATCACCCCGGGGATGTGCGGCGGCTGGTGCTGACGGGCTGCGCGGGACTCAAAAAACCGCAGACCGAAGAGGGAAAAAAGCGTGCCGAGCAGTATCAGAAGCTCAAAAAGCTTTACGGCACGATCCAAAAGATCCCCTTTATGAAGGGCGCCGCTGAGGATGCCCTGAAGGCACTGCAGCAAAAATACGGCTCTGCCGATTACAACGCGCTGGATGATGAGATGAAAAAGACCTTTGTCAAGGTCGTCAATGAGGACCTGTCGCCGCTGCTTGCGCAGATTCAGGCATCCACGCTGCTGGTGTTTGGGGAAAACGACGCCGATACACCGCTGTGGATGGGGCAGCGGATGGAAAAGGAGATTCCCGACGCCGGACTGGTGGTATTCGAAAATGACGATCATTTTGCCTATCTGCGCCAGTGGCCGCGTTTCTGTGCCATTGTACAGGCCTTTCTGAAGTGAGGTTTTGCATGTTTCTGACCGTATTGGCCGCCTGCGCGGCGGTTTTCGGCTGTCTGATGGTATCACGGCGGCCGCTGCACTATTTTCAGCTGGAAAGCTATCAGTTTCCGGGCTACTGGAAAAGCTGCAGGCGCAACAGAAAACGACTGATGGTTTCCTGCATGCTGTGGCCCATGCTGTGGGGCGCGGCAGTGACCGTACTGGGCATTCTGGGCGCCCGGGGCGTATCGCTGTGGGGGTTGATTCCCCTGACGGTGGTGGTGATCGCCTGGCAGCTGCTGTCCGCCTGGCGGCTGCAGCTGAAGCTGAAGCAGACGCCCGAAAAGAAAAAATTTGTGGTGACGGCCCGTGTCAAACGCCTGTACGGCGCGCTGACGGCGGTGCTGCTCGCGGTGGCACTTTTCTGCGCGCCGCTGCTGGGCCTGCTGCCCCTTTGGGTCATGCTGGCGGGGCTCGTGGCCTGGCCGGTGGAGAAGGGCATTCAGCGTCTGTATATGCGGGACGCGCAGCGCAAAATGGAGGACGTGCCCGGTCTTATCCGCATCGGCATTACGGGCAGCTATGGCAAGACCAGCGTAAAAAACATGCTGTACGCCATCCTTTCGCAAAGGTACAATGTGCTTTCCACCCCATCCAGCTTCAACACCCCCATGGGTCTGACACGTGTGCTGCGGGAAAGGCTGGACAGCGGCCATCAGGTGTTTTTGGCAGAGATGGGCGCCCGTCACTGCCGGGATATCCGGGAGCTGACCGATTTTATCCATCCCACCATCGGCATTCTGACCAGCGTGGGTCCGCAGCATCTGGATACCTTCAAAACGCTGGAAAACATCATCAGCACCAAATACGACCTGGTGCGGGCATTGCCGCCGGAGGGCTTCGCGGTCTTTCCGGAAGACGGCGGCATCTGTACCGACCTGTACGAAAAGACAACGCACGTGCCCCGGTTGATCGCCGGACGCGTGGGCGGTGATGTGTGGGCGGAGGACATTTCCGTTTCTGCCCGCGGCAGCGCCTTTACGCTGTGCTTCGGCGATGGTGCAAAAGCGGCCTGCGAAACAAAAATATTGGGTGCACACAACATCAGCAACATTCTGCTGTGCGCCGCGACCGCGCGCCGGCTGGGACTGACGCCCGCGCAGATCGCCCGCGGTATCAGCCAGATCAAGCCGGTGGAGCACCGCCTGCAGCTGCTGGATCGTACCGGCAGCTATACCATCATCGATGATGCTTTCAACGCCAACCCCGCCGGTGCCAAACGCGCGCTGGAGGTGCTGCGTCTGTTCCCGGGACGAAGGGTGATCGTCACCCCCGGCATGGTGGAACTGGGCGCGGAGGAAGATCACTATAACCGCACCTTTGGCCGCCAGATGGCGGAGTGCGTGGATGTGGCCGTGCTCATCGGTCTCAGGCACACGCTGCCCATCCGTGAGGGGTTGCTGGAGGGCGGCTTCAAAGAAGAAAACATCCACGCCTTTGCCAACCTCAATGAGGCGACTGTCTGGCTCAGGGGAGAAATGCGGCAGGGGGATTATGTTTTGTATGAAAACGACCTGCCCGATAACTACAACGAATAACGGAGGCACCTATGGCTAAGATTCAGCTTGGCGTCATCTTCGGCAGCCGCAGCTGTGAACATGAAGTATCGGTCATCAGCGGTGTGCAGCTGGCCCGCGCGGCGGACCGTGAAAAATACGATGTATGGCCCATTTATATTGCCCGTGACGGCCGCTGGTATACCGGCGAAAAGCTGCTGGATATCAAGACCTACACCAACTTTGATCCCTTTGCCAAGGGACTGCGCCGTGTGACGCTCGATCTGACCGCAGGCAGCGGTGCGCTGATCTGCTACGAGGCGGCCAAAGGCCTTCTGGCCAAGGGCGTGACCCCGGTCACCCTGACGCGCCTGGACTGCGTCATTCCCGTGATGCACGGCCTCAATGGCGAGGACGGCACCCTGCAGGGGCTGCTGGAATTGGCCAACATTCCCTACAGCTCTTCCGGCGTGGCCGGCAGCGCCATCGGCATGGACAAGATTATGATGAAGCAGTTTTTCCGCGGTCATGGCTTTCCCATTCTGCCGGATACCTGGGCGCTGCGCAGCGAGTGGAAAAAGGATCCCGACATGGTGATTTGCCGTGTGGAGGAAAACCTGCCTTACCCCGTGTTCTGCAAGCCGGCGTGCCAGGGCTCTTCCATCGGCGTCAGCCGTGCCGATAACCGTGAAAAGCTGAAGGAAGCGCTGGATCTGGCCTTCAGCTATGATCGCCGTGTGCTGATCGAAAAGGGACTTCATAAGCCCGTGGAGGTCAACTGCTCCGTGCTGGGCTATGATGATGAAGTCGCGGCTTCCGTGACTGAGATGCCCACCACCTCCGGCGGTGACTTTCTGGACTTTGCCGATAAGTACCTGTCCACCGGTGCCAGCAAGGGAATGGCCTCGCTCAAGCGTGTCATGCCCGCGCCTGTGGGTGAAAAGATGATCGCCCGCATCGAGGATGTTTCCAAGCGTGTTTTCCGTGCCATGGACTGCAAGGGCGTGGCGCGCATCGACTATATGCTGACCGGTGAGGATGAGATGTACATCACCGAGATCAACACCATTCCCGGTTCCATGGCGTTTTATCTGTGGAACGAAAGCGGCCTGCCCTATCCCAAGCTGATCGATAAGCTGGTGGAATATGCCCGCCGCGCGTGGGAAGACAAAAACGAAAACGATTATGCCTTCACCTCCGACATCCTGAACGGTGTGGTGCTGGGCGGCAAAAAAGGCGGAAAGCTTTGATCTTATTTCCGGGGACGCGGTGCGCCTCCGGAATTTTTATAGGGGGAAAACAAATATGATGCCGTAGTGGCAGGCACGCCTGAAGCATTGGAAACACGTATTGGAAAAGGAATTTTACGAACCGCTGCAGACCATTGAGTTTGAAGGCTTTGTGACCGACAAAATGCTGTCTCCCGAAGAGGCGCAGGCTTGCACCCAATGGCACCCCATGCCCGAGGGGACACGCTGGGGCCGCACATGGGAGTATGCCTGGATGCGCGGCAGGATGGTCATGCCCGAAGCGGCCGCGGGGCAGCGCATCGTGATGGACCTTAACCAGGGCGGCGAGGCAACGCTGTTTGTCAACGGCGAAGCCTTCGGCACGCGGCGCGCCGAATGGGTGTATACACCGCACCATCTGATCAGCGATCAGCTGCTTACGCTCAGCGCTGTGCCCGGTGAAAGCTATGACCTGCTGCTGGAAAGCTATGCCGGTATGACCCTGCCGCCCAACGGTGCCGCAGGCAGCTGCGTGGTGGGTCCCCTGCGGCAGGATACCGAGGATGGCATGACCCCGCCCGAGGGCACCATCCGTCAGACGGTGGGGCACAGCACCTTTGGCATCTGGCATGAAAAGGCGTATGCCCTCTGGCTGGATGTGACCTGCCTGATGAGTGTGCTCAGTGCCATCGATCCCCAGAGCCTGCGGGCGGCGGAGATCGAGGAAGCGCTGGAACGGTTTACCATGACGGTGGATTTTGAAAAGCCCCGCAGTGAACGTGAACGGGATTATGACCGTGCGCGGGAGCTTTTGAAGCCCGTGATGCAGGCACACAACGGTAGCACCATGCCGCGCTTTACCGCCGTCGGCAACGCCCATCTGGACCTGAGCTGGCTGTGGAGCTACCGCGAGACCCAGCGCAAGGTGGCCCGTACCTTTGCGGCGCAGGTGCGCCTGATGGACCTGTATCCCGAGTACCGTTTTATTCAGAGCCAGCCGGAAAGCTACCGCATCTGCAAGGAGCTGTATCCGCGGCTGTACGAAAGGGTAAAGGAAAAGATCCGTGCCGGGCAATGGATCGCCGACGGCGCCATGTGGGTGGAACCGGATACCAACATGTCGGGCGGCGAAGCGCTGATCCGTCAGCTGGTGTACGGCAAACGCTTCTACCGGGAGGAATTCGGCGTGGAATGCCGCCTTCTGTGGCTTCCCGATACCTTTGGCTACAGCGCGGTGCTGCCCCAATTGCTGCGCGGCTGCGGCGTGACCGCCATGACCACGCAGAAGATCTTCTGGAACTATAACGGCGGCGAGCGCTTCCCCTATCATTATTTTACATGGCAGGGCATGGACGGCAGCGAAGTGACCGCCTTCCTGCATATGGACTATACCTCCACGGTGGATCCTGCCACGATCATCGGCCGCTGGAGAGACCGTGTGCAGAAGCGCGGGCTCAGCCGCTTCCTGCTGCCCTACGGCTACGGAGACGGCGGCGGCGGTCCGACCCGCGATGACCTTGAGCTGCTGCGCCGCCAAAGGGATCTGGAAGGCGTGCCGAGGGTAGAGCAGGCTTCGCCGCAGCAGTTTTTTGACGAATATGCCGCTGAGGGCGGTCCCAAAGAGCAGTATACGGGAGAATTGTATTTTGCCTGCCACCGCGGAACATACACCAGTCAGGCAGCGGTCAAACGCAACAATCGCCGCAGCGAAAATGCCCTGCGTGAAGCGGAACTGTGGAATGCCGTATCGGGCAGGGATTATCCCGCGGAGCAGCTCGAAAAGTGCTGGAGGGATGTGCTGCTCAACCAGTTCCATGATATCCTGCCGGGCTCTTCCATCGGCCGCGTGTATGAGGAAGCGGCTGTCCGCCATCAGCGTGTGCTGAAGGAGACGGAAGAAATGACTCTGTCGGCGCTGGGCGGCCGCCTCGAAGGCCAAACGGGCGTCAGCTGCTTCAACAGCCTGTCCTTCAGCCGCCATGAAGTGATCGAAACGCCGAACGGCTTCGCCGTGGCGGATGTGCCCTCCATGGGTGCTACTTCGGTCATCAGCACGGTCATGCCGGAGCATCCCGTCACCTGTGAGACGCAGGAGGACGGCAGCGTGGTGATGGGCAACGGTCTGGTCACGGCACGGATCAACTCTTTGGGCGAGATCGTAAGTCTGCAGGATAAAAACGGTCATGAGCGCATCCGCGGCACCGCCAATGTGCTCAAAATGTATCAGGATACTCCGCGCAGCTTTGAAGCGTGGGACATTGACAGCATGACGGAAAACATGCCGATTCCTTTGGAGCAGCAGGGCACCCTCACGGTGGAGCAGCAATCGCCCTTCCGCGCAACACTGCGCGTGGAACGCCGCATCGGTACCTCTCTGTGGACGCAGCGCATCCGTCTGGACTGCGACCGCACGCGTCTGGACTTTATCACCCATGTCGACTGGCAGGAGCAGCATTGTCTGCTCAAGGCGCATTTTGCCACGGGCGTCCATGCCGAAGAAGGCATCAATGAGATCCAGTTTGGTTTTATCCGCCGTCCCACGCATCGCAGCCGTCAGGGGGATAAGGATCGCTTTGAGGTGTGCAACCACCGCTTTACGGCTCTGTGCGATGAGGGACGCGGCGCGGCGGTGCTCAATGACTGCAAGTACGGTGTCAGCATGCAGGGGGATGAGATCGCTCTGTCATTGCTGCGCGGACCCCGTCATCCCGATCCGAAGGCCGATATCGGCGCGCATGACTTTACCTATGCTTATGACTTCTGGGACGGCGCTTTCCTGGACAGCCCCGTGGTCCAGGAGGGTCTGTGCCTGAACAATCCGCTGCGCGTGCTGCCCGGTCAGACGGAGACCTTCAGTGTGCTGGAAACGGATCGACCCAACATCATCGTGGATACCGTCAAAAAGGCCATGGATGGGGAGGACCTGATCCTGCGTCTGTATGAGTGCAAGCATGCCGCGACCGAAGCAAAACTGCAGCTGCATGTGCCTGCCAGGAAGGTGTTTGCCTGCGATATGGAAGAAAATATCTTGCAGGAGCTGCCCTTGGAGAAGGGCACGGTGCCGCTGAGCTTCCGCGGCTTTGAAATCAAAACCCTGCGTGTGCAGGCATAACAAAACCGCCGCCGGTCATCCGGCGGCGGCTGCATTTGGTTGATTACAGCTGCCGGAGATATCCGGACAGGGCATTCAGGCCGCCTTTGAGCGTTTCGGTATCGCAGGCGTAGCCCATGCGGAAGCAGTATTCCTCTTCAAAGCAATCACCGGGGGTGACAAGCGCGCCTGTCGCTTTGTACAGGCCTTCGCAGAACTGATAGGAAGGGATGCGGGGCGTGTAGTCGATCAGGGCGGTGGTACCGGCGGACGGCTTGACATAGCTGACCTTGCTTTCGGTCTGTACCCAACGGTCGAGCAGCGCCAGATTATCGCGGATAATGCCCCGGTTGCGGGTCAGCAGGGTGTCCTTGTGGCGCAGCGCCACCGCGCCGATGGCTTCATCCAGCATGCCGCAGGAGATCATGTTGTAATCGCGGTGACTCAGGCAGGCATGGCGGACGGACGCGTCATGCGTGGCGATCCAGCCCAGACGCAGACCGGCCAGGGAAAACACCTTGGACATGCTGCCAATGGAAATGCCTTTTTCGTACAGGTCGGCCACGGAAGGGGAATAATCCTCCGATTGGGTCAGGTGACGGTAGACCTCATCGCACATCAGCCATGCGTCCGCCTTGCGGGCAATGTCAATGATCTCCGTCAGCATCTCCGGCGGCATCAGCGCGCCGGAGGGATTGTTGGGATTGTTGATGCAGATCAGCTTTGCGCCGCCTTCGGCCAGCCTGCGCAGCTCCTCCATATCGGGCAGAAAGTCGTTTTCACGGCGCAGCTTCAAAATGCGCACATCGGCGCCATAGGACTCGGGAATGGAATACAGCTGCTGATAGGTGGGCATCACGCTGATGACCTTGTCGCCGGGCTCGATCAGCGAATAAAAAATGTGGTGATTGGCGCCGGCTGCACCGTGGGTGGTGATGATCTCTTCCGCTTTGAGCGTCGTATAAAGCGAGGTTACGCCGACACGGAAATCCTCCCGTCCGACGATCTCACCGTAGGTCAGACGGCGGGCGGAAAAAGCATTCAGAAAAGCGTTTTTATCCTCTCCGGCCAGGGCAAACAATTCGTCCAGAGAGACGGAATCCACACAGGTTTCGGCAATGTTCCAGACAGCGCCGTCTTCCCAGGCGTTCATCCATTCTTCCACTTTAAAGGGCTTGATGTTCATAAACAGGAACCTTTCTTTTGTAAAAAATGTACAATTTGTAAATTCGACGCCAAAAGGGGGAATCCTGCAAAAAAGTCAGCCTTGACAAGGATGTTTTTAACTTGTATATTGTATACAAAGCAAAATGCGGAGGTTTTTTTATGCGTCAGGAAAGCTTTGAACTGGTGGAGGAAAACAAGCCCATCCGGGATGTAGCGTATGAAACGCTCAAGCACGCGATCATTACGGGCAAGCTTCCCGCCGGGGCGCACATTGTGGAAACAGCTTATGCCGAACAGCTGCACATCAGCCGCACACCGCTGCGTGAAGCGCTGCGCCGGCTGGAGCACGACGGCCTGGTGACGTATGAAGTTCGCCGCGGCGTAGTGGTGCGGGCCTTTACCATTGAGGATGTGGAAGAGATCTTTATGATCCGCAACGCCATGATGATGCTGATCCTGCCTTCCATTGTGGAGAGGGTCACCGAAAAAGACCTGAAGGAGATGCGGGAGATCCTGTCGGATATGGACATTGCCATGGCGGAAGGGGATTGCGAGGCCATTGCCTCCTTTAACCGTGCTTTCCACAGCAAGATGGAACACCTGACCGACAAGAACCGCATCCTGCGTGTGATCGAGGATCAGGAAGAATACATCACCCGCTTTTCGGCCATTACGATTTCCAATATCCAGCGCAGGGAGGGCGCGCATCAGGAGCACCATCAGATTGTGGAGCTGCTGGAAAAGCGTGACCTGGAGGGACTGCGCGCGCTGATGGCGCATCATTTGCAGGAAAGCAGGGAAACCTGCCTTGCTGCGGTAAAAAAACACGTTTTCTGATAACGGAGGAGCAAATGAACTGGGATCTGTCCGTATATTATCGTGATTTTGAAGACGAAAGAATCGAAGCCGATTTTGCCGCCTGTGAAAAGCTGATTGGCGAGATGGGAGACACGGTCAGCAAAGGCCTGTCTGCCCTGGAAACGCTGGAAAAAGAACAGGAGATCGGTGAAGAACTGGAACAGCTGTTTGGCAAGCTGGAATCCTTTGCCGAGCTGACCCTGTCGGTGGACGCCACCCATGAGGCAGCCACCCGCCTGTCCGACCGCTGCACACAGATGGCGGTGGGGCTGCAGCTGGCATCCTCGGCGCTGACCCGCTATGTGGGACAGCTTTCCGAGGAGGAGCTGGAAAAGCTGATCGCCTCTTCCGAAAAGCTGACGGCCTGCGCCTTCAGCCTGCGCCGTATGCGGGAGGAGGCTGCCCATCTGCCGGACGAACAGATCCAGGAGTGGCTGCTCAATATGTCCATCAACGGCGCGCAGGCCTTTGCACAGCTGCGCGGCAAGCTGGATGCAACGCTCAGCGTGGATTACCGGGATGAAAAGCTGCCCCTGTCCGCCGTGCGGGCCAAGGCAGAGGATGCCGATGCCGATGTGCGCCGTGATGCCTACCTGGCGGAGCTGGCGGCGTACCCCAAGATCGAGCATTCCATGGCTGCCTGCCTCAACGCCATCAAGGGCGAAGGCCTGACCATGATCAAGGCGGAGCATTTTGACTCCATCCTCGATCAGACGTTGTTCAACTCCAACATGGACCGGGAAACGCTGGAAGCCATGTGGACGGCCTGCCGGGAGTTTTTCCCCGCCTTCCGCCGCTATCTGCGCAAAAAGGGCGAGCTGCTGGGCTATCACAACGGTCTGCCTTTCTTTGGTCTGTTTGCGCCTGTTTCCATCGGTGAGGGCAGCGGCAAGGTCTATACCGTGGAGGAAGCCCGTCAGATCCTGATCCGCGAGCTGGGCAAGTTTACCCCCGAGATGGCGGAGTTCATCGACAATGCCTTTGAGCAGCGCTGGATCGATATGTTCCCGCATGACGGTAAAAGCGGCGGTGCTTTCTGTGCCGGCGTTCCCCACTGCGAGCAGAGCCGTGTGCTGACCAACTTTGCCGGCAGCCTTGGCGATGTCAGCACGCTGGCGCATGAACTGGGCCACGCGTGGCATAATTACTGCATGAAGGATCTGCCGCTGTGCATGCGCCATGAGCCCATGCCGCTGGCGGAGACCGCATCCATCTTCAACGAAACGCTGCTGGCCAATGCCCTGCGCGAGAGCGCGGACAAGGCCGAGCGCTTCATGCTGATCGAAAACAGCCTGCAGAACTCCACGCAGGTGATCGTGGATATCTATTCCCGCTATCTGTTTGAGACCGCTGTGATCGAGGGACGCAAGACGCACACTCTCTCGGCGGAAGAACTGAAGAAGCTGATGCTGGAGGCGCAGGAGCAGTCCTACGGTGACGGTCTGGACCCCGAATACCGCCATCCCTATATGTGGGCCTGCAAGAGCCATTACTATTCTCCGGGGCTGAGCTTCTACAATTTCCCCTACGCGTTCGGTCTGCTCTTCGGTCTGGGCGTATATGCCCTGTACCGCGAGAAGGGCAGCGCGTTTGTGCCGGATTATAAAAAGCTGCTGCGTTCCTGCGGCAGCGGCATGGTGGCCGATGTAGCGGCCTCCGTGGGCATCAATGTACGCGATCCCGAATTCTGGCGTTCCTCCCTGCGCGTGGTGGAGGACGAGATTGAACAGTTTGTTTCCATGGCTGATGAATATTTGAAGGAGCGTAAATGACGATGATGACCGATCTTGAAATTGCCCAGGCCGCGAAGATCCGCCCCATTACCGAAATTGCCGAGGCGATGGACCTGAATGAAGAAAGCCTTTCCGCCTATGGCCGTTATATTGCCAAGGTGGACCCCAAGTATTACCGCGAACTGCCGCAGAAGGGCAAGCTGGTGCTGGTCACCGCGCTGACGCCCACCGCGGCGGGCGAGGGCAAGACCACCGTCAGCATTTCGGTGGCCGACGGCATGCGCAAGAACGGCAAAAACGCCGTGCTGGCGCTGCGTGAGCCCTCTCTGGGACCGGTGTTTGGCATGAAGGGCGGCGCCGCCGGCGGCGGCTATGCCCAGGTGCTGCCGATGGAAAACATCAATCTGCATTTTACCGGTGACCTGCATGCCATCACCGCCGCCAACAACCTGCTGGCGGCCATGGTGGATAACCACATCCAGCAGGGCAACAAGCTGGGCATCGATCCCCGCCGTGTCGTTTTCCGCCGCTGCATGGACATGAATGACCGTCAGCTGCGCCAGCTGCTCAGCGGCATCGGCGGCAAGGGCAACGGTATGCCCCGCGAGGATGGTTTTGACATCACCGCGGCCTCCGAGATCATGGCGTCCTTCTGCATGGCCGATGACCTGATGGACATGAAGGCACGCATGGGCCGCATCGTGGTTGCCCGCACCTTTGAGGATAAGCCCGTGACCTGTGCCGATATCGGCGCCCAGGGTGCCATGACTGCGCTGCTGCGCGATGCCATGATGCCCAACTTGGTGCAGACCATTGAAGGCACTCCCTGCCTGATGCACGGCGGCCCCTTCGCCAACATTGCCCACGGCTGCAACAGTGTGGCGGCGACCAAGCTGGCCCTCAAGCTGGGCGACTATGTGGTGACCGAAGCGGGCTTCGGTGCCGATCTGGGTGCCGAAAAGTTCATTGACATCAAGTGCCGTGCCGCGGGCATTTATCCCTCCTGCGTGGTGCTGGTGGCGACTATCCGCGCCCTCAAATATCACGGCGGCGTGACCAAGGATCAGCTGAATAACGAAAACGTGGAAGCCATGCTGCAGGGCTGCGGCAACCTCTTCCGTCATATGGACAACATTACCGGCGTGTGGAATGCGCCTGTGGTGGTGGCCATCAACCGCTTCTATACCGACAGCGAAAACGAGATCGCCGCGCTGAAGAAGGCTATTGAGGATCGAGGCGCCGCCTGCGCGCTGTGCGAGGGCTGGGGCAAGGGCGGAGAAGGCACCCGCGAACTGGCGGAAAAGGTTTGTGCCGCCGCCGATGCCAACCCCGTGCCCGTGCCTTCCTTTACCTATGAATCCGAAATGCCGCTCAAGCAGAAGATCGAGGCGGTGGCCCGCCGCGTGTACCGCGCGGACAGCGTGACCTTCAGTGCTGCCGCTGCCCAGCAGCTGGGCAAGCTGCAGGCAGAGGGCTGGGGCAATGTGCCCGTCTGTATCGCCAAGACCCAGTATTCCTTTAGCGATGACCCCAAAAAGCTCAACGCGCCCGAGGGCTTCGGCATTACCATCCGTTCTGCCCGTCTGTCCAGCGGCGCCGGCTTCGTGGTCGCTTTTGCCGGCGACATCATTGCAATGCCCGGCCTGCCCAAGGCGCCCGCCGCGCTGAACATCGATGTGGATGAAGACGGTAAGATCGAGGGATTGTTCTGATGCGTAAATGGCTGACTTTGCTGTTGACGGCGGTGCTTCTGTGCAGCCTGGCGGTCTTCGCATTCGCGGAGGAGGAGATCACCATCGAAGGCCTGTTCAACCTGCAGACACCGACCCTCAACCCGGACGGCAGCACCCCGGCGCCGCGCATTACGGCGACGCCGGTGCCCGCCTCCACCCCCACGCCCAAGCCCGAAGCGGATGGCAGCATCATGCTGACCATTTCGGCGGTGGGTGATGTGACCATCGGCCGGAATGTGCAGTCCAGTTCCACCATTTTTGCCAAGGAATTGGCACGGCAGAACAACGATATCAACTTTATCTTCCGCAACGTGAAGGATATTTTCGGGGCGGATGACATCACCATTGTCAATTTTGAGGGTGTACTGGCAGACAGCTATTCCGTACCTTCCAACAAGAAGGGCAACAGCTTCCTGTTTGTCGCTCCGGTCGAGTATGCCGCTGTGCTGCCCGATAACGGTGTTGAGATCGCCACCATCGAAAACAACCACATTGACGACTTTGGTACCAACGGCCGTCAGAGCACCCGCGACGCGCTGAGCGCGGCGGGAGTGACCTGGGCGGACGAATACAACATGGCGGTCTATGACGCCAAGGGTCTCAAGGTGGCGGTGCTGAGCTACAAGACCTTTGACTATTACGAGACGCTGTACAACAAGGTGCCGCAGGAAGTGGCCGCTGCCAAGGAACTCTATGACCTGGTCATCGTGGCCTTCCACTGGGGTGCTGAAAAGGATTACTATCCCAACGCCAACCAGAAGAAGCTCGGTCATCTGACCATTGATGCCGGTGCTGACTTGGTCATCGGTCATCACAGCCACCGCATGAACCCCATTGAGGAGTATAAGGGCAAATACATCGTATACTCCCTGGGCAATTTCTCCTTTGCCGGCAACAACAAGCCGGATGATATGGCGACCTTTATCTTCCAGACGCGGTTCAAGATCAAGAACGGTGAGATCACTTCCAACACCTTCCGCATCATTCCCTGCCGCATCTCCTCCAAGACGGATTACAACGATTTTGCTCCTACGCCCTATACCGAAAACAAGACCATCAACAGCGTGGTGGCGACGCTGACCAAAAACGGCAGCCATATCAGTACCCCCGTCAGCAGTTATAATCTGGATTGGGAGTAATACAATGAGTCAGGTAAAAGCTGTTTTGATGGACGAAGCGGCCATGAACCGCGCGCTGACACGCATCGCGCACGAGATCATTGAGCACAATAACGGCTGCGAGGACCTGGTATTGATCGGTCTGCGCCGCCGCGGTGTGCCGTTGGCTCACCGGATCGCCGACCGCATCGAACACATCGAAAATGTCCGCCTGCCCGTGGGCGAGCTGGATATCCGCCCCTTCCGGGACGATCTGTCCCTTTTGTCTGATCTGCCGGAGAGGGCGGAGACCTGCGTGCCCTTTGACGTGACAGGCCGCCGCGTGGTGCTTGTGGATGATGTGCTGTTTACAGGCCGCACGGTGCGGGCTGCCATTGAGGCGGTATTCCGCCTGGGCCGTCCCTCCTCCATTCAGCTGGCTATTCTGATCGACCGCGGACACCGGGAGCTGCCCATCCGCGCCGATTACGTGGGCAAGAACATTCCCACCTCCCGTTCGGAACGGGTATCGGTACAGCTGCCGGAGTTTGACGGCGATACCTCTGTAAAAATTCTGACAACGGAAGCACGGTGATGAAGGGTGCGCGTCAAGCTGGCACTGCTTTACGAAAGTGAAAAGGGAATGACCCGCTGCGAGGCCGCAGCCGGCGTATTGACGGCTGTGTCGCTTTCCTTTGGACACACATTTGCCCTGCAGCTGCGATCCTGCCCGAAGGCGGAGAGAGCGTAGGACGCCGTACTGGGCCTGTGCGTCGGCGCGCAGGGCATCCTGTGCGGCGACAGCGGCATGCGCTGTCTGCCGGACATTGTCGGCGAGATGGGCTGCCTGCTGCGTGCGAGAGAGCTGCGCGGCTGTGAGGAGATACCGCCCCGTCCGTTTGCCGGCTTGCCTTCTCCGCTTGAGACCGTGGTGGTGCAGAGCCTTCAGAACGAAGAAAAAGCACTGACTGCCGCGGCGGAGCATGCCATGAAGCTGGCGGAGGAAAGCGGCTTGACCGTGACCGAACTGCCGCCGAACGGCAAAATCAGCGACAGCTGGATGAATGCCATGAACCGCGCCCGTGCCGGGCACCGGCATACACCGGTCAGGGTACTGCAGCTGCCGCAGCTGATGCCGGAAATGCTGATGGACCCGGCAAAAACGGGCATTCTGCTTTGCCCGCCCTATGCGGGCAGCGTGGCTGCCCCGGCGGCGGCACTGCTCAGCGGCAGCGAGGGCACCAAGTACGAGGGCTATTACGGGGGCGATCGTCCCATTTACGCGGCCCTTGATGAGAGAGATGAAACGGATGCGGCGCATGCCGATCCCTTCGGGATGCTGCGCTGCGTGATGAAGCTGCTGCGAGATGAACTGAAAATGGAAAAAGAAGCAGCCTGTGTGGAAGCCGCGGTGCGCAATGTACTCATGGCGGGATGGCGCAGCCCGGACATTGCCGATGAGCAAAGCAGCCCGGTGACCACTGATGTGATCGTACATCTGATCTGTGAGCAGATCGAACTGGCAGGAGAGTGGATAAAAAATGGCTGAATACATCCTTCCGGATTATACCAACTGCGGCCTCAATGTGGCTTGCTCGGTGCTGCGCTATTTTGGCGCGGAGGCAGCACATCCCGGTCAGAAGGATGTGGATGCTTTGCTCGCACAGAAGCCCTACCGCAATGTGGTGGTGATGCTGTTTGATGCGATGGGCATGGCCATCCTGCGCGATCATCTGCCTTAGGACAGCTTTTTGAGGAGCCATGTGGCGCGGGAGATGACCGCGGTCTTTCCTTCCACCACGGTGGCGGCGACGACCACCATTGAAAGCGGCGATTCGCCCATGGAACATGGCTGGCTGGGCTGGTCGGTGTACTTTGAGCCCATCGACCGCATGATCGATGTGTTCATCAACCGCGATTCCCTGACCGGGGAACCGATGGAAGGCGAAAGGATTTCCGAACGCTTTATTCCGTATAAAAACATTGTGGAACGCCTTCACGCGGCCGGGCAGTGCAATGCGCATATCATTTCCCGCTTCGGCGATACGCCGGCGGATACGCTGGACGATATGTTTGATGTGGCAGGCCGCCTGTGCAGGGAGGAAGGAAAGCACTATCTGTACTGCTACTGGGGCGAGCCCGACCATACCATGCATGAGGAAGGCGTGATGAGCGTGGGAGAGATCGTGCGCGATCTCAACGACCGCGTGGAACGCTTTGCCACGGAGGCGGACGATGACACGCTCATCCTTGTGACCGCTGATCATGGTCAGCTGGACTGTGAAGTGTTGTATGTCGACGCCTATCCCGAGCTGCTGGCTGCCTGCAAACGGGCCACTGCCATTGAAGCCCGTGCCACCGTCTTTTATGTCAAGGACGAGTACAAGGCACAATTTGAAGAGATCTTCAAAAAAACGGTCGGTACGGAGCACTTTTTGCTGATGAAGAGCGAGGAAGCGATGGAAAAGGGCCTGTTTGGCCCCGGCAGCGCGCACCCCATGCTTCGTTCCTTTATCGGCGATTATATCGCCATTGCTGTGGATCGCTACAGCATCTGGTGGAAGCATCTGGAACGTCCCTTGGTCGGTCAGCATGCCGGTCTGACGCCCCGGGAGATGCTGGTGCCCCTGATCGTGGCAAAAAAGTGAAATTTTGATTAAATCAAACAAAATGATGATCAATTCGATCTTCATGACTGGACGGCAAACACAATAAGTGATATAATATGTCGTCTGTACGGAGGAATGTGAAATGAACAGAATCGGCATTGTCAAGTCCTGTAAGGGAAACATCCTGAAGGTGTGCTTTGACCGTCCGGAGGGCTGTGCTGGCTGCAAAGGCTGTGAGAAGGGTTTTATGTCGCCGACCGAGCTGCTGACGGTATTCGGACAGGCGGAGCCCGGCGATCTGGTCAGCGTCCGCATTCCGGAAAACAAAACGCTGCTTGCGGCGCTGCTGGCGTATGGTCTGCCGCTTGTGATGCTGCTGGTCGGACTGTTCGTTGCCTCCGGCGCGGGACTGGCGGATGGTCTGATCCTGCTTTGCGCCCTTGCCGGGATGGTAATCGGCTATGGGATCAGCAAACTGATTGAAAAACAACTGCGCGGACACGGTGACTGGTGCCCGACAGTGGAAAAAATTATCAATAAAGGAATGAAATAAATGAGCGAGATCAAGATCACTTCGGCGAATTTTGAGCAGGAAGTCGTAAAGAGCAATAGGCCCGTGCTGGTGGATTTCTGGGCGACCTGGTGCATGCCCTGCCGTATGCTGGCACCGACGGTGGAAGAGATCGCTGACGAATACAGCGACAGGCTGGTGGTCGGCAAAATCAATGTGGATGAGGAATCTGAGCTGGCCCGCAAATTCCGCGTCATGTCCATCCCCACGCTGATCGTTTTTGAAAACGGCCAGGAAGTGCGCCGTTCCGTGGGCGTGGTGGAAAAGGAAGATATTCTGGACATGGCGGGCTTCGAATAACAGAACCCATTTTTTATAACGATTACTTATTTAAGATGTGGACAATTTGCCGAAACAGTGATAGAATAAATCAATTAATCACCATTTTATAGGTTTTTCTGGCATTTCCTGCTGACAGCGGGGAAATGCTGTGCACATCTCAACAAGAAAGAAGGTAAAAATGTCCAACAAAGCAAAACTGAGGATCATTCCGCTGGGCGGCGTAGGCGAGATCGGCAAGAATATGACGGCCTTCGAATATGATCAGGACATCATCGTGGTGGACTGCGGCTCCATGTTCCCCAAGGAAGACCTGCTTGGCATCGATCTGGTAATTCCGGATGCTTCCTACCTGGTGGCGAACAAAGAGCGCATCCGCGGCTATGTGTTCACGCATGGCCATGAAGATCATATCGGTGCGGTGCCGTACATTGTGCCCACCGCCCCCGCACCGCTGTACGGCTCCAGGCTGACCATGGCGCTGATCGAAAACAAGCTGCGGGAGCACCGTATCCCTGACCTGGAGATGAACACCGTTCTGCCCCGTCAGGTGATCCACCTCGGGTGCTTCGCCATCCGTTTCATCAAGGTCAACCATTCCATCGCCGGTGCCTACGCACTGGCCATCACCACCCCTGTGGGCACTGTGGTGCATTCCGGTGACTTCAAGATCGACTATACGCCGGTGGACGGCGAGGTGACCGACCTCAGCGCTCTGGCGGCGATTGGTGATAACGGCGTGCTGGCGCTGATGTGCGAAAGCACCAACGTGGAACGCCCCGGCTATACCATGAGTGAGCGCAAGGTGGGAGAGACCTTCCGCCAGCAGATGATCAATGCCTCCGGGCGTGTGATCATTGCCATGTTCTCCAGCAATGTGCACCGCCTGCAGCAGGTGGTGGATTGCGCCATCCAGTTTGGCCGCAAGGTGTGCTTTGTCGGCCGCAGCATGGTGACGGTAAGTGCCGTGGCCATGGAGCTGGGAGAACTGGTCATTCCAGATGACTATCTGGTCGAGATCGACGATCTGGACCGCTATCGCGATGATCAGCTGGTCATTCTGACCACCGGCAGCCAGGGCGAGCCCATGAGCGGCCTGACCCGCATGGCCTTTGCCGAGCATCGCAAGCTGGCCATCAAGCCCAGCGACAAGGTCATCATCAGCGCTTCTCCCATTCCCGGCAACGAGGTGGGCGTATCCCGCGTCATCGACCAGCTGTACCGCTGCGGTGCCGAGGTGATCTATGACGCCATGGCCGAGGTACACGTTTCCGGTCACGCCTGTCAGGAGGAACTGAAGCTGATGCACGCGCTGGTGCGTCCGCGCTACTTCATTCCCGTTCACGGCGAATACCGCATGCTGTGGCAGCACGGCGTGCTGGCGGAGTCGATGGGAACCTCCACCCGCAACATCATTCTGCCCGAGATGGGCCAGGTCATTGAACTGGGTCCCAACAGCGTGCAGATCGCCGGCGAGGTGCCGACGGGCAATGTGCTGGTGGACGGTCTTGGCATTGGCGACGTCGGCAATGCCGTGCTGAAGGACCGCAAGCATCTGGCGGAGGAAGGACTGCTAATCATCACCTTCGCCTTCGATATGACCCGCGGCACCCTGGTGGCCGGGCCCGATGTTTCCAGCCGTGGCTTTGTGTATGTGCGTGACAATGAGGATATCATTGCCGGCGTGCGTGACCTGACGCTGCGCATCATCCGCAGCTACGGCCGCATCGAAAGCGGCGATTGGAACAACCTGCGCAACCGCGTCAAGGATGAGGTGCATCACTTCATTTACGAGCGCATCAAGCGCAACCCCATGATCATTCCCATCATTGAGAATGTTGTGAACATGTGATATAATAATAGCGGTCGGAGGGCTTTCCGGCCGCTGTTTGAATGTTTTGGGAGGCAGAACCATGCAGATCTATGACGAGGCCAATACGCTGGCTTCCCACATCCGCGAATGTGAGGAAAGCCGTACATATCGTGCTCTGAAGGAAGAAGTACAGGGCAACGAAACGCTGGCTGCCCTGCTGAAGGAATACAAGCGGCTGCAGATCAAGGTGCAGCTGAGCGCCGTGTCGGGCGGGAGCGCTGAAACGGAGGAGATCCAGCGCTTTCAGCAGATCGGCAGCCTTTTGTTTGCGGATGCCACGGCACAGCGCTATCTACTGGCTGAGATGCGCATGCAGCAGATGATGGCGGATGTGTTTAAGATTCTCAACGATGCGAGCGGGCTGGAAATGCCCGGTATGTGAGGATACACGGTTTTGAGCAAAAAGAATCGCAATGTTTATACCTGGCAGGAACTGCAGGAGGAAGGCCGCTACGGCCCCTACTGGTACAGCTGGCTGTGGAACGTGCTGCGGCCGGTGCTGGTGGGCCTGACCGCGTTCATGCTGGTGGCGGGTCTGCTGCTGACTGCCTGGGGTAAGATCAGTGAGCATTATATCGATCCGCCGGATGCGGCATCGCAGGCGTGGGTCATTTTTACCGTGCCTTCAGGCAGCAGCCTAACGCGGGTGGCAAATAATCTGGAGGAGGCCGGGCTGGTACGCAGCCGCTCGGTCTTTAAGTATTATGCCGATTTTTTGGGCTACGGCCAGAAGATCCAGGCGGGTACCTATACGCTCAGTCCGTCCATGACCATCCGTGAGATCGCGGAGCGGCTGACGGAGGGTGACGGCATTCCGCTGGTGAGGCGCATTACGCTCATTGAGGGCTGGACGGTGGAAAATATTGCCGATTATCTGGTGCGCGAGGGCGTGCTGGCGGACCGGGAAGAATTTTTGTCTCTCTGCCGGACAGGGGAGAATTTTTCGGCCTATTATTATGTGGCGGATGTGCTGAAAAGCAAAAACGTATCACAGCGCCGCTATGCATTGGAAGGTTATCTGGCTCCCGATACCTATGAGATCTATTCTTCCTCCGGGGCTGCGGACATTATCAAAAAGCTGCTCAGCCAGACAGAGGCGGTGTTCAAGGATGAATGGCACACCCGGGCGGATGAACTGGGTATGACGATGGACCAGGTGCTGACGCTGGCCTCCATGATTGAAAAAGAGGCCAAACTGAACGATTTTGCCAAGGTATCGGCGGTATTCCACAACCGTCTGAAAAAGGGAATGACGCTGGGCAGCGATGTAACGGTCAAGTATGCCGCCGGCATCAGCCACATGAGCCTGAGCTCGGCGGACCTGGCGATCAATTCCCCGTACAACACCTACCGCAACAAGGGCTTGCCGCTGGGACCGGTGTGCAATCCCTCTGCCCGGGCTATGGAGGCGGCGTTGTATCCCGATGAGGAATACATCGCGCAGCAGTATCTGTATTTCTGCTCCAAGGATCCCGATACGGGAGAACTGTATTTCTCCAGAACGCTGGAGGAGCATAACGCCGCCGTGAGCATCTATGCGCCGCTGTGGCAGGCCTATGATGAGAGAATGGAGGCACAGCAGAAATAATGGCAAGGATGGAGCTGTTGTCGCCGGCAGGCGGTATGGAGCAGCTGGAGGCGGCACTGCGCTTTGGCGCGGATGCCGTGTACGGCGGGCTGAAACGCTTTGGACTCCGGGCCTCGGCCGGCAATTTTGACTGGGATGAACTGGAAAAAGCGCTGCGGCTGACCCATCAGAAGGGCGCGCGCTTTTATGTGACGCTGAACATATTGCCTTATGATGATGAGCTGGAGGAACTGGCGCAGAGTGCGGAAAAAGCTTATCGGATGGGCGTGGATGCCGCCATCGTCAGCGACCCGGGTGCCGTGGCACTGCTGCGGCGGCGGGTGCCGGGGCTTGCGGTGCATGTCAGCACGCAAGCCAATGTGATGAACAGTGAGACCGCCGCCCTGTTTACCGCCCTGGGGGTGAAAAGGATCGTGGTCTCCCGTGAACTGTCACTGGAGCGCGTGCGTCGTCTGAAGGAAAAGCTGCCGGAAGGGGTGGAGGTGGAAGCTTTTGTGCACGGTGCCATGTGTATGGCGCATTCCGGACGCTGCATGATGAGCGACCACATTATGGGCCGCGGCGGCAACCGGGGCGCGTGCGCGCAGCCCTGCCGCTGGGAATACGTTGTGACTGAGGTCAAGCGGCCGAATGAGCCGATGCCGGTGCTGGAAAACGAAGAAGGCACCTACATTTTTTCCGCCTATGATCTGAACATGCTGTCCCATCTGCCGCAGATGCAGGAGGCGGGCATCGTTTCCCTGAAAATCGAGGGGCGCATGAAAACAGCCTATTATGTGGCTTCGGTAACGCGCATCTACCGCGAAGCGCTGGATCTGCTTGAGAAAGATGAAAACACCTACCGCGCCGCACTGCCGCGGTTGGAGGAGGAGCTTCTCAAAGTCAGCCACCGGGCGAGCAACACGGGCTTTTACTTTGGCAGACCGCAGCCATCCTCCGGCGCGGACGGCTTTCATCAGACGATGGAGTTCAGCGGCAGGGTGATGGGACGGGAAAACGGGCTCATCGAGGTCGAGGTGCGCAACCGCTTTGAAAAGGGCGATGTGCTGGAGGCGGTCACGCCGCATGGTGTGATTGCCATCCCGGTGGAGAAGATGATCCGGGAGGACGGCAGCGAGACCGATTTTGTATCAGTGGCAGGCAGCCGGGTCTATCTGACCGGCGACGCGGCGGTGGAAAAGGGGGATTACCTGCGCGGCATCAACCGCAACCACCAAAGAAAGTGAGAAAAAGGGACATGAGATTCGGACCTTCCGGCAATTCGGACCGGTTTTATGACGAAGGCTATAAAGACACGGTACAGGCGTTTCCGTGGCTCGAACGGATGGGACTGGACGCTTTTGAATATCCCTTCGGGCGAGGCGTCAGCCTGTCGGAGAGCACGGCTGCAAAGATCGCCGGCGCGGCAGCGGAACAGGGCATTGTCGTCAGCGCGCATGCGCCGTATTTTATCAATTTTGCCAATCCCGACCCCGAAAAGCGGGAAAACAGCTGCCGCTATGTGCTTTAGGCAGCCCGGGCGGTGCGCATGCTTGGCGGTCATCGCGTGGTGGTGCATGTGGGCGCCGTGCTGAAGCTGGAGCGCCGGCAGGCACTGATCAATTGCCGATAGGGACTGGCGGAGGCACGAAAACGTTTGGAGGACGCGGGGTATGGGGATGTGATCCTCTGCCCCGAAACAATGGGCAAATACAGCCAGATCGGCGATCTGGCGGAAACGCTGGATTTTTGTCTGGCGGATGAAAAGCTGCTGCCCTGCCTGGACTTTGCCCACCTGCACGCCCTGAGCGGCGGCGGCCTGATGGGCACGGAGGAATTTGAGAAAATTCTGGACACGACTGAAAAGACGCTGGGAATCGAACGTGCGCGGAAAATGCATGTGCATTTTTCGACCATTGAATATACCGCGGCGGGGGAGAAGCGTCACCGTACATTTGCCGAGAAGGATTACGGACCGCGCTTTGAGCATCTGGCGCCGCTGATGAAGGCGCACGGCTATGACGGCGTCATCATCTGTGAATGCAAGGGGACACAGGCGGATGACGCGGCGGAGATGCGCCGTATCTGGCAGGAATGCTGAAAAGGAGTATGAATGATGGACTTTAAGCTGATCGCGGTCGCACTGATGGTGCTGACCATGCTGTGGGAGCTGTTCCTGCAGTACCGCAACCGCAGATCCCTGAACAATCCGGTGCCGGAATGCCTGAAGGATATTTATAACGAGGCGGAATATCAGAAGTGGCATGCCTATGAAGGCGAAAAGAGCCAACTGCATTTTTACGCTTCGCTGGCGGTGTTTGTCGTCAATCTGGTGCTGATCCTGTTGGATTGCTACGCCGGGTTTTCCCGCTTGTTTGGGCAGAACCTGTATGCCGCGGCGATGGGCGTACTGGTGCTGGATACGCTGGTCTCCGTGCTGGTGAGCCTGCCCTTTGAGGCGAAGGATACCTTTGGCATTGAGCAGAGATACGGTTTCAACCGCAGCGACAGAAAGACCTTTATCGGCGACGCCGTCAAGAACCTGATCATCAGCCTGATCTTGATGGGGGTGCTGGTGTGTGCGTTTACCGCCATCCATCAGGCGATGGGGGACTGGGTCATCGTGCTGTTCGCGGGCGTATTCATGCTCATTGTTTTCTGCATCACGCTGCTGCAGCCTGTGCTGACCCGTGTTTTTAACAAGTTTACTCCTTTGGAGGAGGGTGAGCTCAAGGACAAACTGACGGCGCTGCTGGAAAGCCACGGCTATAAAGTGCGTGCCATCGAGGTGATGGACGCTTCCCGCCGCAGCACCAAGATGAACGCTTACTTTACGGGCTTTGGCGCTATGAAGACCATTGTATTGTACGATACGCTGGTGGCCGCGGCTTCGCCCGATGAGCTGTGCGCTGTGTTTGCCCATGAGATGGGACACGGTCTGCACCACGATACCACCAAGCTGCAGCTGATCAACGGCCTGCAGGCGGTGCTGATGGCGTTGTGTCTGTGGGTGCTGGTGCGCTCCGAAACGATGTTCCTTTCCTTTGGCTTCAGCACGGTCAACTACGGCATGGCTTTTATCCTGATGAACATCATGATGGGCGTGCTGTCTCCGCTTTCCGGCCTGCTGACCAGCGGCTTCAGCCGCCGCATGGAATACCGGGCGGACGCGCAGGCGGTGGAGGAAGGCTATGGCAAAGCGCTGATCAGCGGCCTGAAGCTGCTCAGCAAGGACAACATGGTCAACCTTTCTCCCGACCCGCTGGTGGTCAAGCTGACCTACAGCCATCCCACACTGTTTGAACGCGTAATGGCCATTGAAAAGAAGATGAAAAAGTGACCGAAGGCGATACGGCCTGACGGAAAAGAGGCGGCAGCCCAAAATGGCGAAAAATAAAGCCGATATTGTCAACGGAAGTATGACCCGGACGATTTTTACATTTACCATTCCCCTGATCGTGGGCACCATGATCCAGGTGTTGTTCAACATGGCCGATCAGGTCGTGCTGGGGCAGATGGCGGGCACCAACGCCGTGGCCTCGGTGGGGGCGTGCGGCACGGTGACCATGCTGATCGTCAACTTCTTCTGCGGTCTGGCCGGCGGCGTCACTATTCTGCTGGCCCGTGCCATCGGGGCAGGGGATGACGAAAGAAGCGGCAGGATCCTGTCCACCGCCGTGATCAGCGCCTGCGGCGTGGGGCTGCTGGGCATGACGATCGCCCTGCCGTTGGCGGGGCCGCTGCTGCGCCTGACGGAGTGCCCGGCGGATTGCTTTGACGGAGCGGCTCTGTATCTGCGTATCTATTACAGCGCGGTGCCGGCCATTGTGATCTATAATTTCGGCTCCGCGGTGCTGCGTGTCAGCGGTGATTCGCAAAGGCCGATGTATTACCTGATCTTTGCGGGCGCTTTGAACGTGGTGCTCAATGTGATCCTGTGCCTTATCCTGACCGAAAAGGTGGCCGCGGTGGCCATTGCGACGATGGTTTCGCAGGCGTTGGGGGCGGTGTTGGTCATTCGCCGCCTGTTCCGCATGGAGGAAAGCTGGCATCTGCGCCTGAATGCACTGCACTTTGACGGGGAGCTTTTTGGCAAAATGCTGCGCTATGGCATACCCAATGCCCTGAACAGCTCCCTTTTCTGCATTGCCAATTTGCAGACGCAGGCGGCCATCAACTCCTTTGGTACCGAGGCGCTGGCAGGGTATTCGGCTGCCTGCAATCTGGGCGGGTTCCCCTCTGCGTTTTCCAATTCCTTTGCGGTGACCACAATGACCATGGTGGGACAGAATCTGGGGGCGCAGAAGCGGGAGCGAGTCAACCGTTCCTTCCTGCTGACGCTGTTTTATTCATCTTTGCTTTCCGAGATCTGCGGACTGGGCATCTTTCTTTTCCGTTACCCGCTGCTGGGATTGTATGTGCCCGAATCGAGGGCGGCGGTGGAATACGGCATCGTCTATTTGATCCACGTGACGGCGCTGCACGGCATTTGCGCGGCGCATCAGACATTCTCTTCGTATCTGAATGCCTTTGGATACACCACCATGACGCTGATCACCTCCATCTTCAGTACCATTGTCTTCCGTACTATTTGGATCCAGCTCTTCTTTCCGCTGGTGCGTACCTTCGCGTTTGTCATGGCGACCTTTACCATTGCCTGGCTGCTGTGCTTTTTTATCAATGGTTTCGCCAGCGTGGTGGTCCATCGGCGCTATCAACGGGGCCTGGTCCGCAAGCTGTAAGACTTCCCTGAAGACCCGGAAAGATGCCGGGTCTTTTTTAATGCAAAAACGGGCAAAAATAGGGCGTGCATTGTGCCTTGCCTGCTTTTGTGATATGATAGACCCGAAAAAGGAGGGATAATGCGTGAATTTTTCCGTAAATGATTCATTTTTGTATGTTGTGACAGCGGTCGTGATCCTGTTTGTGCTGGCACAGTCGGTCTTCTTTCTTGTAAAAGCGGTACGCCGCGCAAAGCAGCTGAAGATGAGTAGCGTGGTCATTCGCCGTACGGTGATCTCAACCACCCTGTTTACCGCGGCACCGGCGCTGGCCATTCTGATCAGCGTGATCTCGCTGAGCGGTTTCCTCGGGCTGCCTTTTCCCTGGCTGCGCCTGAGCGTGTTGGGTGCATTGACCTACGAACTGCCTGCCGCCACCACGACAGCCAATGCCATTGGTCTCAACCTGTCGGAGTATGTGGCGAAGGCACAGGATTTTTCCGCCATTGCCTGGGTGATGACGCTGGGCATTATTCCCGGCATCATTCTGGTGCTGTTTGGCCTTAAAAAGATCCAGAAGGGTGTCATTTCACTGCGCAGCGGCGACAAAAAATGGGGCACCATCTTTATGGACAGCCTGTTCCTCGGTCTGATCAGTGCTTTTATCGGCCTGGTATTTGCTGATGTGACCAAGGGAACGGCGGGTTGGACGCCTGTGGCGGTAGCCGCAGTTTCCGCGCTGATGATGGCCATTTGCGGTATTCTGATCAAAAAGTGCCATATTACCTGGCTGGAACAGTACGCGCTGCCGCTGTGCATGCTGGCGGCCATGGCGGCTTCGATCCCGCTGGCAAACTGGATGGGGATGGTGGGCTGATATGAAAAAAGAGACCATGTATACCGAATCGGTTCATCTGTACGGCCGCATCTGGGTGGCGCTGGGCATCATTCTGCTGCTGAGCGTGCCCGTGGCCATTTCGGTGCATTATAGCGCGTGGCCGGTGTGGAGCTATGTGCTCAAGGGCCTGCTGGGCGTGGCGCCCATCTACTGGACGGTGGGCATTATTGAGGTGTTTACCTATTCGCCCATGCTGGGCACGGGCGGCACCTATCTGGGCTTTGTGACGGGCAACCTGTCCAACCTGAAGGTGCCCGCGGCCATCAATGCCATGCAGGCCGCCGGTGTGGAGGCGGACAGCGAGGAGGGAGAGGTCATCTCCACCATCGCCATTGCCACTTCTTCCATTGTGACGACGCTCATCATTGCCGTGGGCGTGATGCTGCTGGGGCAGCTGAAGCCCATTCTGGAAAGCGAATTGCTCAAGCCCTGCTTTACCTACATTACTCCCGCGCTCATCGGCGCACTGGGCGTGGTGTATGTCTCCAAAAACTGGAAGGTCGCCATTGCTCCGCTGGTGTTTATGATCGTGCTGTTCATTCTCATGCCCTCGCTGGCCAGTTCGGTGGGTATTCTGGTTCCGGTGGGTGTGCTGATCGCGATGGGCGTCAGCCGTCTGCTGTACAAGAAAAACCTGCTCTGATCAATGGAGGGATCTATCATGGGTATCATCCTGCTTGTTTTGCTGGTGGCGTTTATCGCGGTGCTGGTGGTACGGGCATTTCAGTTCAAGCCGCCGGCAGAAGAAAAACACATGGCCGCAGACGAAAATCCCGATGCCGACAAGGCTATTGAGCACCTGCGTCAGCTGATCCGCTGCAAAACGGTTTCCTATCGGGATAAGTCGCTGGAGGATGAAAACGAGTTCAAGCGGCTTCATGAATTGCTGCCGGTGCTGTTTCCCAACGTGTACAGCCATTGCGAGTGCGTACGTCCCGGCCCCAGAAGCATCATTTTTGTCTGGAAGGGCAAAAAGAGCGACAAGCCCGGTGTACTGATGGCGCATTACGATGTGGTGCCTGTGCGTCAGGAAGAATGGGATAAGCCTGCCTTTGAGGCTATTATTGAAAACGGTGAAATGTGGGGACGCGGTACGCTGGATACCAAAGGTACCCTGTTGGGCGTACTGGAAGCCGCGGACAACCTGATCGCCGAGGGCTTCCGCCCGGCGCAGGATCTGTACCTGTGCTTTGCCGGCGACGAGGAGATCAGCGGCGGCGGCGCCCCTGCCAATGTACAGTGGCTGCTGGCGCACGAGGTGCATCCCGAGTTTGTGCTGGACGAGGGCGGCGCTGTGGTACAGGATGTTTTCCCGGGGTTGAAATCGCCCTGCGCGGTGGTGGGCATTGCCGAAAAAGGCCCCATGGATATCCGGCTGACGGTCAAGACCAAGGGCGGACATGCTTCCACGCCGCCGGCACAGAGCGCGCTGGGCATTCTGGCCCGTGCCGTAGCCAAGGTGGAGGCTTCGCCCTTTCCGTATACGCTGACGGAGCCCGCGCGGCAGATGTTTGATACGCTGGCCCGCCGTTCCACCTTTTTGTACCGGCTGATTTTTGCCAACCTGTGGTGCTTTACACCTGTGCTCAACATGATCTGCAAAAAGGGCGGCGGCGAACTGAACGCGCTGGTACGCACCACGGTGGCCTTTACGCAAGCACGCGGCAGCGACGCCAGCAATGTACTGCCCAATGAAGCCTGGGTGGGCGCCAACCTGCGCATTATTCCGGGACAGACGCCGCAGAGCACCATTGCCGCCCTGAACCGCAAGATTCACGATCCCCGCGTGGAGGTGGGAATGGTCTACGGCAACAGCCCTTCCGAGGTGTCCCTGACGGGAGACGAACCGTGGAACCGCCTGAAAAACGCCATTCAGGCGACCTGGCCGGACGCGGTGGTTTCGCCCTACCTGATGCTGGCGTGCAGTGACAGCCGCCATTACTGCCGCATTTCGGAGCATGTATACCGCTTTTCCGCCATGGCATTGAGCAAGGAAGAGCGCGGCATGATCCATGGGCGCAATGAACGTATTCCGCTGGCAACCATCGTCAAGACCGTGGCTTTCTATCAGACACTGATCCGCAATTGCTGAAAAGGAGAATGAAATATGTTTCATCAGATCGGAGCGCATACCTGGTATATGCAGCAGGATGTGCGGACGGACAGACCCTCCATTGGCTATATCAAGGGCGATAAATACGCTTTTGCCGTGGAAGCGTGCGCTTCACCCGCCCATGTGGCGCTGTTTTATGACAAACTGAAGGAAAGTAACCTGTCTCTGCCGGATTTTACGGGCATTTCCCACTTCCATTGGGATCACAGCTACGGCGCCTGTGCTGTGAATGGCCTGACCATTGCCTCTGCCCGCTGCAATGAGATGCTGCGCCGTGAAGCCAAATGGGGCTGGAGCGAGGAAGAGATGCTGCAGCGTGTGGCGGAAGGATTGGATATCCGCTTCTGTTATGTGACGCGCAAACTGGAATATCCCGATCCCACGAAGATCAAGGTGGTGCCGGCGGATATCGAAGTGACGGGCGATGCCGTTATCGATCTGGGCGGCGTGACCGTGCAGATCATCAACTGCGGCGGTCCGCACAGCGAGGATCAGCTGATGTTCTATGTGCCCGAGGACAAGGTGCTCTATGTCGGCGATGCCAACACCAAGGACCTGCACAACAATGTGTGGGTGTATGACGAAGAGCATCCCGAGCGTTTGCAGGAGGATATCGGCAAGCTGCCGCACTTCATGGACCGTCTGCGTCCCTATGTGGAGCTGATGGACAAGATCGACTTTGAAAAGTGTGTACAGGGCCATGTGGATTACGTGGCGGATAAAAAAGAAGTCATGGATACCATGCGCGCTTATCTTTAATGACTTGGGACCCGTCTAAAAGGCGGGTCCTGCACTTTTGGTGGGGGGAATGAAAAACGGAAAGGGAATGGATCGTGCATCCCTTTGCACCGGTGTGGAATAAAAACTGCCGGGTACTGATTCTGGGCAGCCTGCCCTCGGTGCGCTCCAGGGCGGAAGGGTTCTATTACGGCCATCCGCGCAACCATTTCTGGCCGCTTCTGGCGCGGCTGTTTGAGGAAAGGCTGCCGCGGAATACAGCGGAGAAGCAGGCATTTTTGCTGCGGCATCATATTGCTCTGTGGGATGTGGTGCAAAGCTGCAGCATTGCCGGTTCATCAGACAGCAGCATCACGGGGGCAGTGCCAAACGATCTGGCTCCGTTGTTGGCTGCGGCGCC
>JAZRWA010000087.1:0-12958 GCA_045599485.1 Clostridia bacterium
ATAGGCAGGATTGGAGCAGCTGATGAAGTCAGCAGCGTCAATCAGATAGGGGCTCTGAATGGGGGTGTCGCCGAAGCGCAGGTGAGAAACGGTCAGGCCGCCGGACTTCTTGGAATCATAGAAGAAGGAAGCCTGAGCGTACTTTTCGGTGTGGTCGCCGATGATCTTGATGGAGTTCTTGTTGGCACCGACGGTACCATCGGAACCCAGACCATAGAACATGCAGGCGGTGGTGCCGGCGGGAGCGGCCTCGTAGGTCTCGCCCAGGCTCAGGGAGCTGCCGGACACGTCATCAATGATACCCACGGTGAAGTGGTTCTTCATCGCGCCGTCCAGGTTGTCGAACACAGCCTTGACCATGGTGGGGGTAAACTCCTTGGAGCCCAGGCCGTAACGGCCGCCAACCACCTTGATATCGCTGCGGCCGGCTTCGGCCAGAGCGGACACGACATCCAGATACAGAGGCTCGCCCAGAGAACCGGACTCCTTGGTGCGGTCCATCACGGCGATCTTCTTCACGGAAGCGGGCAGTTCCTTCATCATGTACTCGACAGAGAAGGGACGATAGAGGTGAACCTTCAGCACACCAACCTTGGCGCCTTCGGCGTTCATCTTGTTGATGGTCTCGTGGATGACATCGCAGCCGGAGCCCATGCAGATGATGATCTTCTCGGCATCCGCAGCGCCTTCATACTGGAAGGGCTTGTACACACGACCGGTCAGCTTGGCCACGTCGTTCATGCACTCTTCCACAATGGCGGGAACAGCGGTGTAGAAGTTGTTGGCAGCTTCACGGCCCTGGAAGTAGATATCGCTGTTCTGAGCGGTACCGGCCTGATGGGGATGATCGGGGTTCAGCGCGCGGGCACGGAACTCTTCGATCTTGTCCCACGGCACCAGGGACTTGATCTCTTCATAGCCGTTCTTGGGATCGATCGCGTCGATCTTCTGAATTTCATGAGAGGTGCGGAAGCCGTCGAAGAAGTGCAGGAAGGGCACAGAGCTCTTCAGGGTCGCCAGATGGGCCACCAGAGCCATATCGTGGGCTTCCTGAACAGAGTTGGAGGCCAGCATGGCGAAGCCGGTCTGGCGGCAGGCCATGACGTCGGAATGATCACCGAAAATGTTCAGAGCGTGATAAGCCAGAGCACGGGCGCTGACATGGAACACGCTGGGGGTCAGCTCACCGCTGATCTTGTACATGTTGGGGATCATCAGCAGCAGACCCTGAGAAGCGGTGAAGGTGGTGGTCAGAGCACCGGCGGACAGGGAGCCGTGAACGGCACCGGCAGCACCGGCTTCGGACTGCATCTCAGCGATCTTGACGGTCTGACCAAACAGGTTCTTTCTGTCATGGGCAGCCCACTCGTCCGACATTTCAGCCATGGGCGAGGACGGCGTGATGGGGTAGATGGCCGCGACATCGCTGAAAGCGTACGCCACGTGCGCTACCGCGCCGTTACCGTCAATCGTATACTTGAAAGACATGGGTATCTCCTCCTTAATAGAAATCTCATTTGAGGGCATATGGACGCACCATATCCTTATATATTATAAGAATAGGTTTTGCAGTTAGTCAATCCTAACCAAGTATTTTTTGCCCGTTATGCCCGCTTTATGCATTTTTGATATGCGATGTTTCATTTTTAGTGCAAAAAGTGAAATGAAAAGCCCCCCGGCAGAAAAACCGCCGGAGGCATTTTGATGCATAAGAGAGGATCAGTAAATGCGTACCTCGAAGATGACCGCATCGGGCGCGCCGTGAGTGGCAAGGGTTTCCACACGCACCGTATCGCAGAGGATCGATTCAAAGGGGACGACGTTGAGGCGCTGCAGGTTGCCGCGGATGGAGCGGCGGGCGGTCTCTTTGCCGTCCTTCAGCAGCACGACATCGTAGTCGCGCACCAGCTCGGGCGGGGTGCTCTTGACCTGCTCAGTGGCGCGGACGGAGGACAGCGTCAGCTTGATGGACTTGCTGAGGTTGGGATCGAAAACAAGGCGCACCTCGCTGACCGCTTTGCATTCGGACAGCTTCAGCGTGAGGGTGCCCTGCGGACCGTCGGCCTTCCAGCAGTTGCTGTTTTCGCCTTCGCTGCGGCTGACGCCGTTGATGACGTTGACGGCGGGTTCCTTTTCGCTGTCGGCACTGACAGCGGCGGTAAGGGCCAGATCGGCGGGGTCTTCGTTCTTGAAGCCGGGGATGTAGCAGTCATCCTTCAAAAGGGTCTGCTGCAGCTCATGGATATCGATGCCGCGGATGGAGGTGCCGCCCGCAAGGGCCAGCGCCGCCGCCGTGCCGATGGCCTGACCGCCTACGGCGCAGGTGCCCATCACGCGGGTGGAGGCCATGGCCAGCTTGCTGGCGCTCAGGCTGCGGCCGCTGATGAACAGGTTTTCGGTATTTTTGGCCAGATAGCTGCGGTAGGGGATGGTGTACAGGCCGTCAAAGGGATAGATCTCACTGGGCATCCTGTCAAAGTCGAACAGGCCGTGCTCGATGTGGTTGTCGACCGCCCAGCCGCCGTAGGCCACGGCGTCGTCAAAGACACGGTTCTCCAACAGGTCGTTTTCGTTGAGGATGTAATCGCCTTCCATGCGGCGGCTCTCGCGCATGCCGGGCAGCATGCCCACCCATTCCAGATCGTAGTTGGCGGCACCGTGATTGCCGCCGTTTTTGATGTGATCCCAGACGCCGTAGATGCAGTTGAACAGCTCGTCACGAATGTCCTCAAACTGCTCGATGATGTCGCCCTTATCGCCGTTGATCTCGATCCACCAGTAGCCGTAATCCATGCAGTAGCTGTCGGTCATCAGGGCGAGCGCCTTTTTATCCACGCTTTCGATGAGCGCGTCGGCTTTTTCTTCCAGCTGCGGCCCGATCAGGTCGGCATGCTTGCGGTAGCGCAGCTGCTCCTCGGTAAAATGACGGGCGGTTTTGGGCGGGGTGAACGGAACGGGCTCGCCGCGGTTGACGGCCTTGAACAGCAGGGTGTTGCCCATGCGGTGATCATCGGGCTCGGCGGGGGCATGCGGCTCGTTGAATTCGGCCTTGCCCTCACTGCCGGTGCGGAAGGGAACGCCCGCAAAATAGGCCAGCGTGCCGTTGCCCGTGCAGTCGGCAAAAATATCGGCGCTGATGGTCCATTCGGTCTCGGTGGTCATCTGCCAGCAGCGGATGGATTGGACACGGCCGTTTTCACATGCGGCATCGTGCATGGTGGTATTGAGAAAAACGGTCAGATTCTTTTCACGGGAGGCTTCAAACAGTACACGATCCCACGTTGAAAAATTGAAATAGCGGTTGACGGCCTTGTTGCTGAGCAGGATCTCACGCAGGATGCCGCCCTCCTCGGCGTTGGGCTTGGTCTCATCCGCCGAGGCACCGCAGATGTGCATGCGGATCTCGCTGGAAGCGTTGCCGCCGAACACGGGACGCTCCTGAATGAGCGCCGTGCGCGCGCCGTGACGCGCCGCGGCAATGGCGGCGATGAGGCCGTTCATGCCGCCGCCCACGACGCAGAACTGAAAGGATGCCTGCTTTTCACGTGCTTTCATTCTTCTTCCTCCTTGAGCGTGAATCGGGTGGAATCGAGATCGATCTCCCCGGGCTTTTTGACAAAGATGGCGAATTTGATGGGGACGCCTTCGGCGGCGTATTTCATTTCGTGCTCGGTGAGATAGTTGGGGGTGAAGCCGTCGGCGTGCAGATCACGGGTGAGGTGGCGGCACTCAAAGCCGCAGACCTCAAAATACCGGAGAGAATCGTTGAACAGGGCGTCATCATCGGTCTTGAACCAGATCTCGCCCCCGTCGACCAGAAAGGTGCGGTACTGCATCAGCTGGCGGGGATGGGTTAGGCGGCGCTTGTGGTGCTTCAAGCGTTCCGCCCACGGATTGCAGAAGCTGATGTAGATCCTTTCCACCCGGTCCTCTGCCGAAAACGCCTTGTATATGTAGCTGATGTCAAACTTGACCAGCTTCAGGTTGCGGACGGGTTCATCGCCGTAGGCGGCGGCGACGTTGCGGCGGGCATTGCCCAGTACATCGGCGGAAATGTCAAAGGCGGCATAGTTGACGCTGGGGTTTTCATGCGCCATGACCGCGGTGGATACACCCTTGCCGCAGCCCAGTTCGACATGCAGCGGCTACTCTTTTTCAAAGCTCTGCCGCCAATGACCGCAGAGCGTTTCCGGCTCACGGGTAAAGTACCCGCACTCCGTCAGTTCGGGCAGCGCCCACTTTTTCTTCCGCATATGCATATCGGCTTGAATCCCCTTTCATCACTGCCGCCAGTATAACACAGACAGAGAAATTGTTCAATCATCCGCGAACAAAAAAGCGGCCCCCGAAGGGACCGCGGTAGAGCAGGAGAAACGATTACTGGGGCGGGTTGCCTTTCCAGAAATGATTGCAGACGGTGCAGGTAAGGGGATAATAGCCGTTGTGCCATTCGCCGCTGGCATCCTCATAACCTTCGACCCAATCGCCCTAGTTGGCAAAATCCCAGCAGCTGCTGACTTCATAGACATTGCCGCAGATGGTGCAGCTGTACTGGTGGCTGTCATCACCAATGTACTTGCAGGTAACATTGCAGCGTTCGGAGAGCTCTTTACCGCAGCCGGCGCAAACACCGTCATGGCTGTTGTCGCCGTCCCAGCACCAGTCGACCACATGGCCGGCATTGCTGCCGAAGTTGCGGTAATCCACATAACGGCAGACCTGGCAGATGCGGCGTTCCTCACCCTTGCGGACACAGGTGGCTTCGCGCAGGGTCTTCCATTTGCCCCAGGTATGGACGTGGACCAGCACACGGCAGGCACCGCAGTCGGTGCAGGAGAATACGTCAAAATCGCCTGCCACTTCGGCGGTCTCGCCAAAGATATGACCGGAAGCGTCATCGCTGCTCAACAGATCGGCCAGCCCGGACGTGACTTTGGAGGCGACGATGGCAAGAACGTTGCTCTCGTCCACCTTGACATTGACAGTGCCCAGTACGGCACCGTTATCGTCCGTCCAGGTCACGGTGGCTTCGCCGGCACCGGCGGGGACCAGCATGGACATGCCCTCGACAGTCACAACGGCTTCATTGGAAGAGGTGACGGCGGCCAGGGCAGTGGTGATGCCCATCAGCATCAGGCAGATGAGCAGCGCGGTCAGCATTTTTTTCATGAGCAGTCCTCCGTTTTTTAGGATCAAAACTGTTGAAATTATAGCCATTCGGATGAAAATTGTCAATGATGCGGGCGGAAAAAAGTGCTTGACAAAAGGCGTGGGCTGGAGTATGATATTTGCGGCTCAAAAAGAGCCTGTGCCATAGACAGCTGGTACGCCGCAAGGCGTTTGAAGGCGAAAGCCGCCCGCCGAGGCGCAAGCGCATGATTGATTTTATGCCCTTGTGCCCTGCACAGGGGCTTCTTTTTATCCATGGCCGGACGGAAGGTGAAAACAACAATGAGCAAGAATCAGGAAGCGAAGAAGGTCGTCGTTGCTGAGATTACCGAAAAGCTGAAGAATTGCCAGAGCATGGTCGTGGTGTCCTACAATGCCATCACCGTCGCCGAGGTGACCGAGCTGCGCAACCAGTTCCGTGCTGCCGGCGTGGAATACGTCGTGCTGAAGAACACCCTGGTCCGCCGCGCGCTGGACGATATGGGTATCACCGGTCTGGACAGCGTTCTGGAAGGCCCCAGCGCCTTTGCGTTCGGCATGACCGATGCTGTGGCTCCCGCCAAGATCGTGTACGATTTCATCAACAAGACCAAGGAAGACGGTCGTCTGACTGTCAAGGCCGGTCTGATGGACGGCGAAGTGCTGGACGTCAAGCAGGTCAAGGCCCTGTCCGAGCTGCCCTCCAAGGATGTTCTGCTGGCCCGTGTGGTTGGCAGCCTGCAGGCCCCCGTGGCCAAGCTGGTCTATTTCCTGGAAGCGCTGCGCAAGAAGGAAGCCGGCGAGGAATAATTTTCCCTGCCGCATAACAACAAAAAATCATCTTTATAATTTGAATGGAGGAACAATCCAATGACCAATCAGGAGTTTATCGATGCCGTAAAGGGCATGAGCGTTATTGAACTGATGGACCTGGTGAAGGCCCTGGAAGCTGAGTTCGGCGTTTCCGCCGCTGCTCCCGTTGCTGCTGCCGGCGCTCCCGCCGCTGCTGCTGCTCCCGCCGAAGAGCAGACCGAATTCAACGTGGTTCTGGTCGATGCCGGCGCCGAGAAGATCAAGGTTATCAAGGTCGTCCGCGAAGTCGTGTCCGGCCTGGGCCTGAAGGAAGCCAAGGACTTCGTCGAGTCCGTTCCGAAGACCATCAAGGAAGGCGTCTCCAAGGAAGATGCCAAGAAGATCGCCGATCAGTTCGCCGCTGTTGGCGCCAAGTGCGAAATCAAGTAATTTTTCGCCTGACGATCGCGACCCGGGAAGCAATTCCCGGGTCGTTTTTTGTGCGCGGGGGTTCTTTCCCCATGTCCCCTGCTACTTGCACGGAAACGGTGATTTTGGTATAATAAGAAGTGATTTTTTGCCCGGAGGTAAGGTATGCTGAAACGCGCTTTGGCCTTGACCGCGTTTGTACTGATGATGCTGTGCCTGCTCGCCTGCGCATACGGCGAGGAGAGCTTTTTTGCCTATTACGGGGAGGAACGGTGGATTCGCCGTGAGCCGGTCAGCGGCAGCAGCGGCGTGGCCGAATTGCCTGCCAACACGGTGGTGAAGCTGACCCCTGTCAATGGCAGCTATGCCGCGGTCAGCTACAACGGCAAGGATGGCTATCTGTATTATCCCGAAGCCAACAGGGTGGACATGACCGATCCCATGAGCCCCGACGCTGTGTGGGTGGAGGGCAGCTTTGAGGAAGAGGCCGTTCTTCGCCGCGCACCGCTGAAGAATTCCTCCCGTGTGGCGAATGTGCCCGCCGGGGAACGTGTGCGGGCAACAGCGGTCAACAGCACCTATCTGTATCTGGAATACGGCGGCAAAAGCGGCTATGCCCTTCGGGAACAGTTTGCCCAGACCGTTTATCCCTCGGGCATCGTGCTGCCCTACATTGTGTATGCCAAGTCGGAAGTGGTGCTGTACAACGGCCCCTATGCCGATTCCGCTGCTGTGGGCAGCCTCAAGGTCAACACGCCCACGCTGGCGGTGGGCTATGACGGCGAAAGCCTGCTGGTGCAGCAGGACGGTGCCCTGTATTATGCTCCCGCGCAGAGCCTGACCGTGCTGGAAGGCAATTATGACACCGAGGATTTTGATGCCGCGCTGGCGTCTGCGGCGGATATTCTGGAATATCCCCTGACCAATGCACGGGTGATCGGCAAGGGTAAAAAGAAGGCCGCTGTGACGGTACACGCCTTCTTTGGCGAGTACGCCTATCTGACCTGCGGCAGCTATGTGGGCTATGTGCACTACAGCAAGCTGCAGGCAACCAAAAACACCAAAGACGCCATGGATGCCATGCAGCGGCAGATCCTCAAACAAAAGGGCCGCAGGTATCTGGAGATCGCTTTCCAGATGCTGTAGGAGGATAACCCCATCCTGCAGTATTATAACCGTTACTGCCAGGGCAACGCGGTGGCGCGTTTCCGTTACGGCTGCCCCTATTTCTACGGCGGCTATAACGAAAACATCCTGCTCAAGGTGTACCGCACGTGGCAGAACAGCCATTATTATCTGATGAGCAACCGCTATCTGGGCGGCTTTGACTGCATCGGCTTTGCCCGCTGGGTGCATACCACCGCCGGAGATGCGACGCTGCCCGCCATCAGCAAGGTGCGCTCGGACGGACGCAATAACCTGGTGGATGTCGGCAATTTGCCCTATGACGAGTGGCAGAATGTGCTGCTGGCCGGCGACTGTGTCAACATCGCCTATTCCGGTGGCGGCTATCACATTGGCATTTATATCGGCACGCTGCGGGAATTTGGCTTCACCGAGGAGGATGTGGGCGAGCCGCTGGCCCCCTATATGGATCGCCCCCTCATCATTCACTGCGGCATGAACAATTTCCATACCGAATGGTATGCCAAATACCTGAAGGAAAACGGCCTGTCCTCCGTGACTCCGCCCGATGGCGGCGTGACCATCTCGGTCATGGGCGTGGACTTTGAAAACTGCCCCTATACCGAAACCATGTGGCAGGGGACGGCTAACGTGAAAACCTTTTATTGGTTTGACCTGATGGGCTATAATCTGACGGTCATCAACCCCATCGGCAGCAATGTGCGCTGGATGGCGGTCTATCGCAGCAAATAATAAAGAGGCCTTGAAAAACGAATGTTTGATATAATCGTGATCGGAGCGGGGCATGCCGGGTGCGAGGCAGCACTCGCGGCGGCCCGCATGGGTCTGGAAACGCTGCTGTTTACCCTGAATCTGGACGCGGTGGCCCTGATGGCCTGCAATCCCGCCATCGGCGGCACGGGCAAGGGGCATCTGGTACGCGAGGTGGATGCTTTGGGCGGCGAAATGGGCCGCGCTATTGACGATACCACGCTGCAGAGCCGCATGCTGAACATGTCCAAGGGCCCGGCGGTGCACTCGCTGCGTGCGCAGGCGGACAAGCGTGAATATCAAAAGCGCATGAAGCGCGCCCTCTTTGCCCAGGAACACCTGACGGTGCGTCAGGGCGAGGTGATGCGCATTGAAACGCTGAACGGCCGCGTCAGCGGCGTGATCACGCGCACCGGCGAGCACATTGCCTGCCGCGCGGCGGTGGTGTGCACCGGCGTGTATCTGAAGGGGCGTGTGTTTATCGGATAGGCGCAGTGGGAGGCGGGTCCGCAGGGGCTGCTGCCGGCCACGGGGCTGAGCGAGAGCCTGGCGGATCTGGGCTTTCAGCTGCGCCGCTTCAAGACGGGCACACCGGCGCGTGTGGATGCCAGGTCCATTGATTTTTCTGCCATGGAGCCGCAGCCGGGCGATGACAGGCCGGTGCCGTTCTCCTTTTTGACTGATCACGCGGTGGAAAACCGCATGATGTGCTACCTGACCTATACCAATCCCGCTACGCATCAGATCATTTTGGATAACCTGCACCGGGCGCCCATGTTCAACGGTACCATTCAATCGGCCGGCCCGCGCTATTGCCCTTCCATTGAGAGCAAGATCGTGCGCTTTAAGGACAAGGACCGCCATCAGCTGTTTCTGGAGCCCGAGGGCTTCAACGATTCCGAATGGTATGTGCAGGGCATGTCCTCCAGTTTGCCATAGGATGTGCAGTGGGCCATGTACCGCACCATTCCCGGGCTGGAGCACTGCATCCTGACCCGTCTGGCGTACGCCATTGAGTATGATTGCATCGACTCGCTGGCACTGTCGCCCACCCTGGGGGCGCTGCAGGTGCCGGGGTTGTACCTCGCGGGGCAGATCAACGGCACCTCGGGGTATGAGGAGGCCGCGGCACAGGGCATTCTGGCGGGTATCAATGCCGCGCTGTACGTCAAAGAGCGGGAGCCCTTTGTGCTGACCCGCGATCAGGCGTATATCGGCGTGATGACCGATGACCTGACCACCAAGGGCACGGATGAGCCCTACCGCATGATGACCAGCCGTGCTGAACACCGGCTTTACCTGCGGCAGGACAATGCCGATCTGCGTTTGACCGCCCGCGCGCATGCCATCGGGCTGGCGACGGATGAGCGCCTGCGCCGTGCCGAGCAAAAGGCGCGGGAGACCGAGGAGCTGCTGCGGTGGCTCAAGGAAAACCGCAAGGAGGCGCTGCTGCGCCATCCCGAAAACACGATCGATATGCTTCTGCCCGAGGACGCGCCCTTTGGCGCGGCAGCCCGGGAGGAGGCGGAGATCAGCGTCAAATACGAGGGCTATCTGGAGCGTGAGCAGGCGGCGGTGCGCAAGGCGCAGGCCATGGAAAACCGTCTGCTGCCGCCCGATACGCCCTATATGGAAATTACCGGTCTGCGCATGGAAGCGCGTCAGAAGCTGACGGCACAGCGTCCGCTGTCGCTGGCACAGGCTTCCCGCATTCCCGGGGTATCACCTGCTGACATTGCCGTGCTGATGGTATGGCTGCGAAAGTGAGGGGAAGAGCGTGGGACTGAAGGATAAACTGCTGCGGATGCTGCTGACGCCACAAACGGTGCGGCAGACGTCGGAAGAACTGGTGCTGCGCTTTGCCGCGGCATCCCGCCTGCCGGAGGAGGCCAAAGGGTATCTGAAGGACGCGGAAGCCATTTTGCGCCTTAAAAAAGGTATCAGGCAGGTAGAGACCGACCTTGCGACCGGTACGGTGACCCTGCAGCTCGATCAATTGAAGCCGGAGGAAGCGCTCCGTTGGGTCAATCATGTGCTGGATGCCGTGCCCGGGGCGGTGAGTCAGATCAACGCCGGTCAGAGCAAGGCAAAGGTGATGAGTGACCTGCAAAAGCACTTTGAAAATGAATAAATCAAATCAGAAAGGACGAATGATCATGAAACAGCTTCCCGTAACCGCCGAAATGCTGGCCCGCTGGGATGCGGCAAATGCCAATTGCAAGCGCCGCCGTCTGGCCGAGAGAGCCCTGTCCAAGTGCGACCTGAACGATGTGATGTTCAACAACACCGCCGCCGCCGCGATGCGCCAGAAGTTTTCTCTGGAGCTGGATACGCTGCCGGTGACCTGTCAGAAACAATCCGGCCGCTGCTGGCTCTTTGCCGCCGCCAATGTGCTGCGTGAGAAAATCGCCAAAGAAAAGAACCTGGCAAACTTTGAACTTTCTCAGAGCTGGCTTGCTTTCTGGGACAAGTTTGAGCGCGCCAACTATTTCCTGCAGGCCATGATGGATACTGCCGAACTGCCTCATGATGACCGCACAGTGTCCTTTGTGCTGTCCACCGGCGTGCATGACGGCGGCCAGTGGGATATGTTTGCCAACATCGTCCGCAAGTACGGCATCGTGCCCAAGGATGTGTTTGATGAGACCTATCAATCCTCCAGCACCCGCCCCATGAACTATTATGTCAACCGCTTCCTCAAGGCCCGTGCCGCTGTGCTGCGCCGCATGGTGCAGGAAGGCAAGCCCGAGGACGAGGTGCAGGCCGAAAAGGAGAAGGCACTGGAAAAGGTCTATTCCTTCCTGTGCTCCTGCTACGGTGTGCCGCCCAAGAGCTTCGACTTTGAGTATGTGGACAGGAACAGGGAGTACCACATCGAAACGGGCTACACTCCCGAAAGCTTCCGCGACAAGTATGTGGGCGACCTGCTGGACAAGACCGTCAGCATCATCAACGCCCCCACCGCGGATAAGCCCTATCACAAGACCTTCACCGTTCGTCTGCTGGGCAACGTGATCGGCGGCAAACCCGTAGTGCACCTGAACCTGACGATGGATGAATTCAAGCAGGCGATCCTCAACCAGCTGAACGCCGGCAAGGTGGTCTGGTTTGGCAGCGATGTGGGTCATTTCGGTGAACGCACATTGGGTATCTGGGACAACAACTGCTTTGACGCGGAGCTGGTGACCGGCATGGATCTGAGCATCAGCAAGGCGGACGCGCTGGAGATGGGTCTTTCTGCCATGAACCACGCCATGGTGCTGACCGGCGTCAACATGAAGGATGGCAAGCCCGACCGCTGGCGCATTGAAAACAGCTGGGGCGATGACAAGGGCCAGAAGGGCTATTACATCTGCTCTGATGACTGGTTCAACCAGTATGTGTATCAGGCGGCGGTCGAGAGAGAATACCTGGGTGATCTGGCCAAGTATGCCGACGAGACGCCCGTTGAGCTGGCTCCCTGGGATCCCATGGGCACGCTGGCAGACTGAAAAACCACACAATGACTTCCGAAGGGATCCTTGCCGCGGCGGGGGTCCCTTCTTGGCTCAGGTTGACAGCCCGCGCGGCAAAAGCATATAATAACAGCGGAACAACAGGAAAGCGAAGGAAAAATACCATGAGGATCGTGATCAAGATCGGCACCTCGACCCTGACTCACAAAACGGGGCATCTCAACATCCGTCAGGTGGAAAAGCTGTGCAAGGTGGTCAGTGATTTAAAAAACGCGGGGCATGAGCCGGTGTTGGTGTCTTCCGGTGCCATTGGCATGGGCGTGGGCAAGCTGTCGCTGGCGGGACGTCCCTCTGACATGCCCACCAAGCAGGCGGCGGCGGCCGTGGGTCAGTGCGAACTGATGTATATTTATGATAAACAGTTTTCCGAATACAATCATGTGGTGGCGCAGATCCTTTTGACAGGGGACGACCTCGACCATGAGGATCGGCGCAGGAACTTTGAAAACACCCTGTTCCGCCTGCTGGAGCTGGGGGCGCTGCCCATTGTGAATGAAAACGATACCATCGCCACGCAGGAGATTGCCGTGGGCGATAACGACACGCTGGGGGCTATTGTGGCGGCATGTGTCAAGGCCGATCTGCTGGTGCTGCTCAGTGATATCGATGGGCTGTATACCGCCGATCCGCGCAGGGACGCGGAGGCGAGGTTGATCTCCGTGGTGGAAGAAGTGACGCCGGAGATCTTGGCTCTGGCGGGCGGCAAGGGCTCGGCGCTTGGCACGGGCGGCATGCAGACCAAGCTGCATGCGGCGAAAATTGCCGGGGCCGCGGGCGTGGACATGATCATCACCAACGGTACGCGTCCGGAAGAACTGTATGATATTGTGGAAGGGCGCCCGGTGGGAACGCTCTTTAAGGGGTGCAAAAACAAATGACCACATTGGAAATGCTGAAAAGCGCCCGCGCGGTGCGTGCGGTCGCGGCGGCGTTGGATACGGAGCGCAAGAATCAGGCCCTGGAGGCCATGGCCGCGGCACTGGAAAGGGAGACCGCGCAGATCCTGGCGGCCAACATGCAGGATGTGACAGCGGCACAGGGCACCATGAGCGCTTCGCTGCTCGACCGTTTGCAGTTGAATGAAAGCCGCATCAAGGCGATGGCGGAGGGCATCCGTCAGGTGGCGGCGCTGCCGGACCCGGTGGGCAAGGCAGTGACGCGCACGGTGCGCCCCAACG
>JAZRWA010000088.1:0-3260 GCA_045599485.1 Clostridia bacterium
CAAGGGGGAGATCGTGACCGTCATCGGCAAAAACGGCTGCGGCAAATCCAGCCTGCTCAAAACGGTCTTTGGCACGGTGCGTCCGCAAGGCGGGCGTGTTTTGCTGGAAGGAAAGCCGTTGAACAGCTATCCGAACGGGGAAGCAGCCAAACGCATTGGCTATCTGGCACAGACGCACAGCACGCCGCCCGGGATGGATGTGCGGTCATTGGTGGCGTGCGGCCGCTTTCCATGCAGGCGGAAGGGGAGCGGCCTTTCGCGGGAGAATGAGCGCATCATCGACGAAACGCTGCAAATGACGGGCCTGTTTGACCTGCGGAACAGACCGTTGAACACACTCTCAGGCGGCGAAAGGCAGCGGGCGTGGATCGCCATGGCGGTGTGCCGCCGACCGCAGATCCTGATTCTGGATGAACCGACGACCTATCTGGACATCGGCAGCCGTCTGGAAGTGCTGGAACTGATCCGGCGGCTGAATCGTGAGCAGGGCATGACGGTGCTGATGGTGCTGCATGACCTGAACACGGCGGCACGGTATTCCGACCGGATCGTTGTTTTGCATGAGGGAAAGGTGTACAGGCAAGGCGCGCCCAACGAAGTGCTTTGCGAGGAGACACTCGAAACGGTGTTTGGCATTGAAGCGCGGGTGCTGACGGAAACGGGGTTTGAACGCCCCGTGGTGATCCCCCTGCAGGCAAGGAAAGAGGAAGAAGCATGAAAAGATTCATCGCGCTGCTGCTGGCGGTGATGCTGCCCGCGGCAGTGACGGCTTTTGCGGAAGCGGGCGACCGGGCGGCGAACCTGCGGCAGGCGTTTTTGCGTTTGGCGGAGGAAGTGGTCGTGACGGAGGACAGCGTCATTTTTACCGACGCCGCTTCTGCCGGGCCCATCGAGATTAAAAAAAATCCGGGCAGGACGGCGGTGCTGTACGGCAGTCTGGTGACGCTGTGGCAGGAAGCAGGCGGTACGGCGCACGGCGTGGTGGGCGGCAGCTCGGCGGCGGAATTGTATGAAGCGGTCATCGGCCGCGATCTGACGCGGGACGAGGGCGTGACCGTGCTGGCGGAAACCTCTGCCGGAAAAAACTGGAGCGTGGAAAGCATTGTGGCCTTCCGTCCTGACCTGATCATCTGCAGTACGGCCATGAGCGGCTATAAGACCATAGCAGGGCCGGCGGCGGCTGCGGGCATCCCGGTGATCGCGGTCGATTACAACGATTTTGCCGATTACCTGAAATGGTTCAAGGTGTTCTGCCATCTGAATGACCGGGAAGACCTGTGGGACAGCGTGGCGATGCAGTCACTGTCCGAGGTGACGGAGATCATTTGCCGTACGCCCGAAGAAGGACCCAAGGTGTTCAGCATGTTTGCCGCCGTGGGGGACAGCCTGTCAGCCAATACCTCCGCCACCGTGATCGGCGCCATGCTGGAGCAGCTGGGCGGTGTCAACATTGCGGATGGCGGTGCCGCCGCCGGGGCAGAGCACATCAGCATCAATCTAGAGGCAGTCTACGCGGCGGATCCCGACATGATCGTGGTACAGGGACATAACGATCCCAGGGAGGAAGCCACACAGGTGGAACGTGTGTACGGCGGCAACGCGGTATGGCAGGCTCTTCGGGCGGTGCAGAGCGGTCGGGTGTATTATGCCGATCCGGCGCTGTTTCACAACAAGCCCAACCGCCGCTTCAGCGAGGCGTACAGGGCACTGGCGGAGATGCTGTATCCCGAACTGAATTTTGACTGACGGCAGGAAGGAAGAAGAAAAAATGAAGGCGATCTTCAGCGCATCGGCGAGGGATCTGTGCGGCGATATGACGGCGGAGGAATGCGTCGATCTTCTGTCGGAAGCCGGCTATACGGCTATGGATTTCTGGCTGAACAAATACTGTGAGAAGGCGGATGGCCCCATGCTGCAGCCTGACTGGCGGCAGTTTGTTGAGCGGGTGGGAGCGTATGCCTCTTCAAAAGGCGTCGCTGTGGGACAGGTGCATGCCCACTGGCGGCTTGAAACGGAAATAAGGGAGGATTTCAGCTGTGATGCCCCTTCGGAGCTGACGCTGAACAACATCGAAGCTTGTGCGATGCTGGGATGCAGACGATTGGTATTCCATCCGCTGCAGCGCTGGCTGCGCATGCCGGAGGAAACAGACCGGCAGAAGATCCTGGACGCCAACGTGCGCTACTTTGCTGCGCTGCTGCCCACTGCCGAAAAGCAGGGGGTGGAGATCCACATTGAAAATCTGTTCGATCATCACCATGTGTGGCAGGAAGGGGATCCTGTGTTTCCCTTCGGTCAGGCGGAAGACATTTTGTATGTGCTGGAAAAACTGAACAGCCCGATGGTAAAAACCTGTCTGGATACCGGACATGCCCACATTACCGGGATGGATCTTCCCGCGGCTATCCGCAAGTATGGGAAGCGGCTGGGCGCACTGCACCTCAACGACAATTTCGGCCGTATCCGTCCCGTTTATGAGGATGTGCATCTGTTTCCCGGCAACGGCAAGGTGGATTGGAAAGGCGTTATCCGAGCGCTGCGGGAGGTGGAATACGAGGGCACCTTCAATTTTGAATGCGGCAACGGGCTGAAGGGCATGAGCCGCGGACAACGGCTCATCTGTTTCCGGTTCGGGCGGGAAATGTTTGAAAGGATGCTGCTGGACGCCGATGCGCATTTCGAAGGCAATTGTTAAAGTTTTTTGCGAAAAACGCCCGATTTAAGGCATGAACGGTGTTGCAATGCGGGGGTTTTTCCGTTATAATAGGAAAAGCGGACACGCGCCGCTTATTTGACGCGTTTTGTCTGCGTGTCTTTGTTACCAACTCTTAAGGAGGTTTCCCATTCATGAAGAAGTACGTTTACATGTTCTCTGAGGGCAACGCTACGATGCGTGAGCTCCTGGGCGGTAAGGGCGCCAACCTGGCTGAAATGACCAACATCGGTCTGCCGGTTCCCCAGGGCTTCACCATCAGCACCGAAGCCTGCACCCAGTACTATGAGGATGGCCGCAAGATCAACGACGAGATCATGGCCGAAATCAAGCAGAACATCGCCAAGATGGAAGAGATCAACGGCAAGAAGTTCGGCGATCTGACCAACCCCCTGCTGGTCTCCGTCCGTTCCGGTGCCCGCGCTTCCATGCCCGGCATGATGGACACCATTCTGAACCTGGGTCTGAACGACGAAGTCGTGGCCGCCATGATCGCCGGCAACCCCGATCCCAAGTTCGAGCGCTTTGTTTATGACTCCTATCGCCG
>JAZRWA010000089.1:0-12496 GCA_045599485.1 Clostridia bacterium
TGAAGATGCTCATAAGGCGGCGGGAGAAAGATTGAAGGACTATCCCGGTTTTCGACCGATTCACGGTAACTTTCATGACATAAGAGAGCTTCTGCCTGAAGGCACTATGCTCGACGGCGGTCTTTTGGATCTGGGTGTTTCCTCCTATCAGATCGATACGCCCGAAAGAGGATTCTCTTATCATGAAGATGCGCCGCTGGACATGCGCATGGATCGTTCACAGGGAGTCACCGCGGCCGAATGGCTGGCGATGCAGGATGAAAAGACCATCATGAACGCACTGTATGATTACGGTGATGAGAAATGGGCGGCCCGCATCGCCAAGGTGATCGTGGAAAGACGTGCAGCAAAGCCCATTCTGACCACAACGGATCTTGTCAGCTGTGTGGATGCGGCCATACCGAAGGCAGTGCGCCGTAAGGACGAAGGGCATCCGGCAAGAAGGACGTTTCAGGCGGTACGTATCGCCGTGAACGACGAGCTGGCTCCTTTGTAGCAGGCGCTGAACGACTGGATGAGCATGATTCGCCCCGGCGGCAGGTTGTGTGTGATCACTTTTCATTCGATTGAAGACCGAATTGTGAAGCATGCGTTCAAGACGATGCAGAATCCCTGTATCTGTCCGCCGAAGGCTCCGATCTGCACCTGTGGGAGAAAACCAATTGCCAGGGTGATGGGCGGCGGCGCCATCAAGGCTTCTGCCGAAGAATTGGAAAAGAATTCACGCGCGCACAGCGCAACGCTGCGCGTCGCCCAAAAACTGTAAGGAGAAACGAATGCTGTACGTTGTGGCGACACCAATCGGCAACCTTGGGGATATGACTCCTCGGGCTGTGGAAACACTGAAAAGTGTATCGCTGATTGCTGCCGAGGATACACGGGTGACCATGAAGCTGCTGCAGCATTTTGGCATCAGCACTCCGATGACCAGCTGCCATCGGCACAATGAAGAGGACAAAGCCCTGGAAATTGTGCGAAGGATGCAAGAAGAGAATATCGATGTAGCCATCGTTACGGATGCCGGTACGCCGGCGATTTCCGATCCCGGCACGCACCTGGTGCATCTGGCCGCCGAAGCGGGCATAACGGTAGTTGCTGTACCGGGACCGACGGCTATGGCCTCTGCCGTATCGGTCTCTGGTATGGACATGACAGAGTTTACCTTTATGGGTTTTTTACCCCGTGAAAAGAAAGACCTGAAGGAAGCTCTGATTTCTGCTGCTCAAAGAACGCAGGCCATTGTGGTGCATGAATCTCCTTACCGGATCATCGATTTTATGAAGGTACTGGCAGCAACATTGCCCGAAAGCATGGTAAGTGCCAGCTGTGACCTGACGAAGCTGCACGAGTTGACTCTGCGCGGCACAGCCGAGGAAGTGCTTGCCCGCATGGAAGCCAATGACAAAACCGAAAAGGGTGAGTATTGCCTGGTTATTGACCTGAGAAAGGTGCCTAAGGCAGAACCCGCCAAAGCGGCGGTGTCCCTGGAGGCGGCATTGCTTGAAAAGGTATTGGCAGGCCAGACTCTGCGGGACGCGGTCAGCGAGACCGTTAAAGAGGGCAACCGGAAAAATGCTGTTTATGCAGCCTCCCTGAAGATCAAGGAAATGATCAAAGAGGAATACCTATAAAGCAATAGGGACAGACAGGATTTGAAAAAGGACCGAGGTATCAAGCATGATCTTCACCATGGATATTGGCAACACCAACGTGAAAGCGGGATTGTTCAATGGGACCGATTTGGTGCGTTATTGGCGGTTTTCAACGAACCGAACCTCCAGCAGCGACGAGTACGGTATTATTGTGACCAATCTGTTTCAGAATGCCGGTCTGAGCACCAATCAGGTGTCCGGTATCATGATTTCCAGTGTGGTGCCGTCCATCAACTTTACGATTGAACATATGTGCAACGACTACTTTGGCATTCAGCCGAAGTTTGTTGCCCCCGGCATCAAAACGGGTATCAACATTCAATACGATAACCCGCGGGAACTGGGAAGCGACCGAATCTGCAACGCCGTGGCGGCACAGACGTATTACGGCGCCCCCTGCATTTTTATCGATTTCGGTACTGCGACGACCTTTGGTGTGGTGGATGAAAAGGAGCGCTTTATCGGCGGTTGCATCTGTCCCGGTATCAAGATCGCCAGTGAGGCACTTGTGCGCGGAACATCGAAGCTTCCCAACTTTGAACTGACAAAGCCGGAGACCGTGATTGGACGCAACACCATCACCAATCTGCAAAGCGGCATGATTTATGGCTTTGTCGGACAGGTGGAATACCTGATTCGGAAGATGAAGAAGGAAATGAACCGGGAAGATGCCCGGGTGATTGCTACCGGCGGTATGGCCCGAATGATCGCCTCTGAAACGGATTGCATCGACCAGATCGATGGCCTTCTGACCCTCAAGGGACTGAGACTGATTTACGAAAGAAACGCGGAAGCATAAAAATAACAGCCGATTTGCTGTACCATATCATGCAAAGCGGCGGGTTCAAACTGCATCAGTTCTACGTATATTCTTGCATACGATGGCCGGAAAAGGGAAAAATGATAAAATACGAAAGTGACCATTACATATTTAACTACAATAAAGGAACACAGGCAGAACGGGATATTTTGACCATTGCCAAGGGGCAGGAAGACTGCTTCCGTTATATCTGCAAAGTTCTGGACGCGCAGCCTGACTTCAAAATTGAATACTTCCTCTGCGATACACCCGAAAAAGTGGGACATATTTACGGCGATGATGACCCCTGCAACGCCTTTGCGGCGCCACCAAACAAAATCTATGCAGTGTATAACGAGCAAGTGAAGTGCATCGGTTTCCATGAGGATGTTCACCTTATCAGCTATCTGATCAACCGCCCCGATCCTCCCGCCATTCGGGAAGGTTTGGCCATGTACTTTGATCGCAAGTGGTGGGGAATCCATAATCTGGATTGGTGCGGATTCTTCCTGAAAACCGAACGGTATATTTCCGTTGCAGCATTGCTGACCAGAAAAGTGTTTTTCGAGACGGACTGTACCATATGCTATCCGATCATGGGAGCCTTTACGGATTATCTGATTGCAACCTATGGTCATGCAGCCTATCTGGAAATGTATAAGCAGCAGGATATTCCGCAGGCCATGAAGGCAGTATTCGGTAAATCTCCGGAGGAATTGAACGCAGAATTTATCGGCTATGTGAAGCTGTTCCGCATTGACCCGGAACTGGAAAAGCGGATGGAAGAATTGTTTTGCCAGTAAAAATGCAAGCAGTTCAACTTTGGTGAGCGCCAAAGCAAGAACACAAGCATCACTTGATGTAATCAAAAAAGCAGATGCTTCCTATAGAGTACAAAACAAGCAATGCACAATCCGGATAGGATCGAGCATTGCTTGTTTATTTACCGCTCGTTTAGCAGATACCGATTATTCGTTTTATCAAGAGTTCACTAAACGGTTGCTGCTTTTGATTATCGGCGTAATCCCTTCGGATAATGGTTTTTGATCAGGTCATCGGAGATTTTACCGAAGCCAAGAGTATAGCCCTGCAGGGAAACGGTGCAATAGCCTTTTAGCGTTCCGTTGTAAGGAATGGCATCGCCGTGGATATAAGCCGCTGCTTCCGCTTCGGTGAGGGCAATTTCCTTTTTGCTTCTTTCTGCTAAAGCCAAAGCGTGATTTGGAACAAAATTCTTGCCCTTGAGTTCACCCACATGAAACCCTGCACGGAGGACCTTGATTCCCTTCAGATCGGGGATGATGGCAGGGATGAGCGTAAGCTGATTGCCGAAAAGAGCGTTGGGCATCAACTCATAGCCAAGTTCGTCCATAAAAGATTTGACAGGCGGAAGGCTGCGTTGATCGGGAGCAGGCAATGTGCCATAAGCTGACGCAAATTTATCAGAATCGATGTTCTTTTGAAGAAGGGCAATAAAATGGCCCTCTCCGCGGATTTTGTGCGGCCAGAGATGCAGCATGCCATCCGAAGAATCAGCTGTCTACGGCAAGGAAAATGGCACCAATGAGAAATCGGGATGACGGGTAAGAAACGCTGTAATGGATTGATCGTTTTCGAGGGTATTGAAAGTGCAGGTGCTGTACACCAAGGTGCCGCCGGGTTTAAGCATATCGGCTGCGGCATCCAGGATACCGGCCTGTCGTTCGGCACAGTGAGCGGGGGAAGCTTCCGACCATTCCAAACGAGCCTGCGGATCCTTGCGGAACATGCCTTCTCCGGAACAGGGTGCATCGACAAGGATGCGGTCAAAGAAATAGGTCCATTTCAATCGGAGCTGATCGGGATATGCGGAAGTTACGATACAGTTTTCGATCCCCATGCGTTCAATGTTGGAGGAGAGAATCTGAGCACGAGACGGAATAGGCTCATTGGATACGAGCAGAGCGGGGTGAAAGGACATGGCTATTTGCGTGGATTTTCCACCGGGTGCGGCACAAAGATCCAGCACAGTATCGGTGGGCTTTGGGGCGAGTACAGCAGCGGCAGCCATAGCGGATGGTTCCTGAATGTAATAAGCCCCTGCATCATGAAGGATCGTAGCTCCGGCGCGTGATGTGTTGGCCAGATAATATGCATGGGGAACATAAGGAATCTTTCCGATAAGATCTTCGGAAGGCATAGGAGTGCGGTCGTCCCGGAAGCGGATACCGCGGGTGTGCGGATCGAGATACGTTTTCAGGAAGGCTTCGGTTTCGTTTCCAAGCTGGGTACGGATGTTTTCAATAAAAAGAGGAGGTAACGCATGCAGTGTATCACTCATTTTGTTACCTCCGTAAAATGATTTGATCATGTGTTGGAATCGGAATAAATCTTGCTGCGATAACGGCGAACGGGGACTTCGGTTTGCGGAGGCAGTATCTGATCCTGCTGCTCGGGAGCATCATTGGAAGAAGCATCTGATGGAAGCTCATTCTGCTGATACAGATCGGCAACGCCTGTCTCGTTAAAGGAATAGCCGCTGATGCCGTCGGTATATCCGCCTTGAAAACCGCCTTGATAGAAGGCATCGTCATAGGCGGAGGCAGACGGAATTTCACGATGAGGTTTGCCAATCAGAAAGGGACGCCAACGCAGCACATAGACAGTCAGGTCTGCCGCACAGCCAAGCAGCAGCAACAGGAGAAATGCGACAAACCAGTAACGGTTCAGCCACGACAGAAACGAACCGGAACCGCTGCCGCTGAATGCTTGCAGTAACTCCTGAAAGAAACTGCGCAGCCAGCCGAGCAGAGAAGAAATTAAAGAAGTGGCAAATCTGTTCATGGTTATTCGTTGGAGACGATTTCAATCGTGACAGTCAGGGAATCGGCGCTGCAGTAGATGACGCCGGTTGGTTTGCTGAGGGTGACATTTTTCTGGAAGGAAGCGGTGGCGCCGCTGATGTCGATTTGACTTTCGATATACTCGATCAGATGCAGTTCATCCAGGGAATTGAGCAGTTTTTCGTTTGCGGCGAAAAGAACGGAAGAGGGTTCCACTGTGATACGCTTGAGCGCATAGCCTTCAGCCGGCTGACCACAGGTGAGGTCGGCGGTGTTGATGACCAGCGATTTGGTGGGATAGATCGTTTGCTCAACAATCAGGCTGTCCAGCAGGACCGACTCGGAAGTGACCTCGATGAGGGCAGAATCAACGGTGCTCTGGTCGGAGGAGATCAAACGGAAGGGAACAGCAGTGCGCTCGTTTCCGGAAGAACCGCTCAAAAGGGACAAGTCATAATCGGCAACACAGCGGATGATATTACGTACACGGGAAAGCGGACCGGAGACCGTAACATAGAGCGGGTCAACGGCGGCGGAGGTGGCATACATTCCTTCGGGCAGTTGACCGCTGGTCTCAAGGCGCACAGGAATACGGCTGCGGGTGACATACTCGTCCACCTGCAGGGTGACGGTGCCGATGCTGACTTCCGTGACCGTTCCATAGGTGGAGGAATTGGTGGAGAGAATGTTGAGAGTTTGCGTACCGGTGCCGCGAATTCTGGACAGATCAATACGGACATTGAAGTTGGAGGCCGAGACGGTGTTGTAGACATTCTGCGGTACTTCTGCTTTGAGGCGGATAAGCGGCAGATTGTCGAGACCATCGACAACGATATAGCCGTTGCGGCGGAGCGTATCGGAGCCGATGATGTTGATGCTCACATCGTTGAAGGTTTTTTCACGGGTCAGAGAGCTGTCGGCGGTGATGAGACCGCTCCACAGGCAGACGGCAAGCAGAAGGGACAAAAGCTTCCACGGCCAGTTGTGGATTAAAAACTGAAGAGCCTGCTTCAAATACGGCTTTGGTTCAAATGTCTTTTTCATGCTTCTATCTCCCTTTGAACCATTTGAAGGCGGCGGAAACGGGGGAAGGTTTTTTGCTGCGATACATGCCGTGGAGAATGTTTTCCAGTGAGGCACTATCAAGATGACGAGTCAGTTTTCCGTTGTGAGCGGTACTGATGATGCCGGTTTCCTCACTGACGATCAGCACAATGGCATCGGTGGTTTCGGAAACACCGAGCGCAGCGCGATGCCGGGTGCCGAGATCACGGCTGATGGAGCTGGATTCACTGAGGGTGAGGAAGCAGGCACCGGCGATGATGCGTGTATCACGGATAATGACCGCGCCATCGTGCAAGGGGGTGTTGGGTTCAAAGATGTTTTCCAACAGGGGAGCAGAAATGACGCTGTCCAACCGGGTACCGGTCTCGATGATCTCTTTTAAGCCGGTCTGCTGTTCAAAGACGATGAGCGCACCGACACGGCGGCGTGAAAGGTTGTTGAGGCAAAGGATGATTTCACTGACGATGCGGGCGTTTTCTTCTTCGTCATTGAGAAAATGACGAAATTTGGTGCCGCGGCCAACCTGCTCGAGAATGCGGCGCAATTCGGGCTGAAAGAGGATAACAAGTGCGACAGCACCGTTGCTGACGATCAGGTTCATGACCCAGGACAGCGCAGTCAACCCAAGCATGTTGGAAACCAGACAGGCAAGCAAAAGCACGATGAGACCCTTGACAACTTCACTGGCGCGGGTGCCGCGAACAAGCATCAGGAGCTCATAGATCAAAAAAGAAACGACGATTATATCAAAAATGTCAGTCAGAGACGGACGATTAAAAATGTTCCAAAGAAAGTTTTGCATCTGAGCATTAACGCCGGTAACCGGACGACCTCTCTTTCCGCAGACTGCTTTTATTATAGCAGAAAATAAAGTCTGATTAAAGAGGATATGCGGACAACAGCAAAAAAAAACTTACAAAAAAATCCCGCCGAAGCGGGATGGTAAGAAACGTAAATCAGTTGAGACGATCGAGATAAGTGGTGACCTTGGCGGCGGAGATCCATTCATTGACCGCTGCATTGTAGGCAGCATCCTGCGCCGCGGCGAGCATTGAATCGGAAAGCTGAGTACGGGCGAAGTCCAGATCGGCCGTGGCTTCAGCAACATCGTCCACATACTGCACGAGCACAGCCGCGTTTTCGGTCTCCACCACGGGGGAGACAGTCCCCCTCTCGGTAAGAGCCATGGCGGCGTTCACAATGGCTGCGTTCACATCGGTGCTGCCATTGGTGACGACATAGGAAACGGGAGCATCGGACAAAGCATCGAAGGATTCGCCGGCGGCAACACGTGCAGCCAGTGCATCGGCATCCTCTTTGGCAACGGAAATGACCTTGATGCTGCGGTAACCGGCGGGGGTGTAATAGGTGAGCTCACCTGCGTTGGCGGCTTTGCCGTACGCGGCGGGGTCAGCTTCGTAGGCGGCCTTTTCGGCGGCAACTTTTTCATCAAGGGCGGCCTGCAGATCAACATCGCTGACGGTCACGTTTTCGGTTACTGCAGCCTTGAGCAGGTTAAGGGACTTGGTGCCCTTGACAGTTGTGAGGTAATAATCAAGCGTATAGCCGCTCTGATCAGCTGTGGTCTTGACGGCTTTGTCGAGGGCTTCACCGGTCAGCTCGGAGGAGGCAAAATCGCTGGCTTTGATGGATTCGAGCATGGAATCATAGGAAGCCTGCGCCTCGGCCGCGATGGCGGCTTCATCTTCGGCAGAGAACTGATCGAAGCCTTTTTCGCTGATCTTCTGAGCCAGTACCATGCTCTGAATGAAACCGCTTACGGTCTCGTTCAGCACAGCGGTCTCGTCAACGGTGCCGTCGCCGCCAAGCTGAGACATCAGCTGGGCGTAGTAGGATTCGACATAATAGTTATAGTTATACTGATAGTTGAATTCGTTCTTGGTGACGATTTCGCCGTTGACTTCCAGAATGGTCTGCATGCCATCCACAACACTGTCGATTTTTTCGAGAGAGCAACCGGAGAGCAGAACCAGAGCCGCAAGTACGACGGCAAGCAACATTTTCTTGTTCATGTTACATGTACTCCAATCTGTGATTTGCGTGTTTATTATAGTTGATTCGGAAGAGCATATCAAGATAATTTTTTGTGAACATATTCGCGCAGCAGACCATCACAGTTGGTTCGTTCGGAAACGATCAGCTATGACAGGTGGAGGAAGTCCATCACTGCGCAAAGGATTGCAAGCCCGGTTGGGAGAATGTTGCCGCGTCCCTTCGGGCAGCCGGGAATCATTTCACGTTCCAAAGGCGTGAGAGGAGCGATCTGCGTCAGAAGCTGCCTTACCTGGTCGCGGTGAAGATGAACTCCTTCAGCAGCATCGGTACGGGCAATCATCCTTGCGGATGCCGTTCCGGTGCCACCGACAAGGTATACGGCAGAACCCGCAGGAAAGGAGGCGGGCACAGAGGGCTCGTTCATGATGATATTACGCGCAGCCGCAAGGGCTTTTTGGACATCGGCGGCTTCGTGGATCGGGCAGACTGAAAATAGCCGGGAAGCTCCCAACTGCAGAGAAAGACATCGGGGGTGCATGTCGGTATCGTAGTAAGCCAGTTCGGTGGATCCGCCGCCGATATCGATCACGGCACCGGGGGCATACCCTGCTGATCCGAGCAGGGAAAAACGGGCTTCTTCCGCACCGGAGATGATCTGGAGAGGGAGCCCGCAGGCAGAAAAAATGGCGTGGGCGAGAGCATCGGAGTTTTCGGCGTCGCGGACAGCGCTTGTGGCGTAAACACCAATCAACACGGAATGCTCCTGCGCGGCGATGGCTTGAAGACGACGGATATCCTCCGCGGTTTGCTCAATCGTTTCCTGCGGAAAACGGCGGCTTTGGCTCAAATGAAGGAAGAGACGGGATTCGATACGATGACGGGTTGGATTGCTGAGGGAAGTGTCGGTATCCGCGCAGAGCATACGCGCCGAATTGGAACCGATAACGATGACGGCGATCCTGTTCATAGCTGATCACTTTCTACGACATACATTTCAACCGTCTGCGTGCTGTCGCCAAGCGCCTACGGGTTGGCGATGATAAAACGAATTTCTCCGGGAACACTGTAACCATACATTTCACGGGCTTTGGTCATGATGTATTCGGTGGTCTGCAGGATGGAGACCTCGGCGGAAAGCTGACGGGCTTCCAGCGTTTGTTTCGCGCTGCGCTATTGTAGCGACGCGTATTCCTGCTGCATGGCGGCGGAGTCGCGGTGGACGCGGATGATCATGAGCAAGCCGATGGCAAAAATGACAGACAGAACACAGACTGCGAAAAGCGGAGATACGGTTTTTTGTTTCAGTCGTTCGGCCATAGATTCCTCCGGAAGGGATAGAAAGCCTTATTCATGGACGGTTTCGGCTTCTTCAAAATCGGGATCGGCAGGGGGGAGCTTGTCGCATACCATGAAGAGGGCATCTTCACCGTTGTCCTCGTAATATTTTTTTCGTACTCCTACCTGAATGAAGCCCAGAGAGGTGTATACATGCTGTGCGGTCAGATTACTGCGCCGTACCTCAAGCGTCATATAAACCACGCCGAGATTGGCGGCGTACTGAATGAGCGCGGCTGTCAGCTGCTTGCCGAAACCGTGGCCGCGGTATTCCTCTTTGATGGCAATGTTGGTGATATGGCCTTCGTCAATCACGACCCAAACGCCGGCAAAGCCGATGATGTTTCCATCAAGCTCAGCAACCAGATAGCGTGCACAGGCGTTGCGCGTCATCTCGTCTTGAAAAGAACGGAGCGACCAGGGCATCGCAAACGTAGCGGCCTCGATCGCCTGAACGGCTTCACAATCCTCATAAGTCATGCGGCGGATGGTAATGTCACTCATGCTTCATGGCCTCCCGGGCGGCACGCTCCCGCTCTGCCTGCGGCGGACGCAGATAGACAGGCTGCAGGGAAAGATAATCAACGGCTTCATCAGCATGCCGCAAGGCAAGGGAAGCGGATGCGGCGGAGCGCAGATAGGTGTTCTGCATCGAAGCGAAAAGAGCCTTTTTACCAAACAGTTCCGTCAGTCTTTCATGATAAGCGACAGCACCGTCTCCGGTGAACAGGAAGGGGCCGCCAAAGGTGCGGACCAGATCGGCATATTCCTCCAGTTTCATGGCACTGTCGGGCATCAGTCGTTCACCGTTCAGGAAGGCAGCACCGTATACCTGTCCGACACGTGCATCCTGCAGGGGGCAGATCATCATACCGGGAGCATCGATACCGCAGGCGGTGACTTCGAGCGAAGAGAGGGCAAGGCAGGGAAGATTGAGCGCATGTGCCATGGCTTTGACGGCGGAAACGCCGATGCGGATGCCGGTAAAGGAACCGGGCCCTGCGGTTACCGCCAGCAGATTGAGCTGCTGAAGCGTAACGCCGGAGCGGCAAAGTGCCTCTTCGACCATGGGCATAATGCTTTCGGAGTGCTTCAGCTGATTGGCGGCGCAGGCTTCGTAACGGATGCGGTTTTCATCAGCGACGGCAACAGAGGCAACAGGACCGGAAGTATCAAGAGCGAGAACGATCATGCGTGTAACTCCTCCCATCTGCCGCGAGGCAGGAAGGTGATTTCCCGCCGGGAATCATCCAGCGGTCGGATGGAAATTTCAAGACAGGTTTCGGGAATGAGATAACCGGCACGTTCATGCCATTCGATCAGGGCGATGCCATCACCGCCGAGGTATTCATCCAGCCCCATATCGGTCAGTTCACTGGGGTCGCCGATGCGATACCAGTCGAAATGATAAAGCGGTACACGTCCTTCTTCATACACGTTCATGATGGTGAAGCTCGGGCTGGGAACGGCACAGGTAATGCCGAGACCGCGGGCGATGCCTCGGGCCAGTTCGCTCTTCCCTGCTCCAAGGTCGCCTGTCAGCAGAATGACATCGCCGGCATGCAGGGAGGTGGTGAGCGCGGTGCCAAGAGCCTGGGTTTCTTCTCTTGAGGTTGTGATCATGCAGATGAATCCTTATTCGCCCGGGAACATTTGGGCGAGACCTTTCTGAATACCGGTATCCCAGAACCACCAGTCATGGACGCCGTCCCACTCCTCGTAGCTGCAGGGAATGTTTTTGGTATGGAAAAAATCATGGAGCTTGCGGGACATGCGGAGCAATCCGTCCTCGGTACCGCAGGCCATATAGAGCTTTGGCAGCTTCTTTCCTCCCGCAAGGGCTTTTTCGGTGAGCTTTTCGATGTCGTTTTCTTCACCGAAGGGCAGTTCGGGACCGAGAATGGCCCTCCATTCATCCTGCTATGAACCTGCGACATCGTCGCGCCAAAGGCTGCGATCCATGGGATAGAAGCAGGAAGAGAGAGCGATGCATCCGGCATATTTATCCGGGGCTGTGGCGACACATTTCATGGCACCATAACCGCCCATGGAAAGACCGCCGATATACAGGTGCTCGGGATCGGTCGGAATGCGGAATTCCGCGGCCATCTTGGCGGGAAGCTCTTCAAAAACATAAGTGAAGTATTTAAGACCGTAGGCCATATCGATGTACCAGGAACGCTGCACCTACGGCATGACGACAGCAAGACGATATTTATCAGTCAGACGACCGATGGCAGTACGGCGGACCCAGGCATCGCAGTTATCACTGAGACCATGCAGCAAAAGAAGGGTACGCTCAGGTGCGGCATGGTCGGGAAGAAGAACATTGACGTGTGTATACATGGACAGACTGTCTGCCCGAATGGTTCCGTGATAAAAAGACATGGTATTCACCTCTGCCTGACAATTTGATGATCGATCCTGTCCGGCTCCTCTAATTGTAGAGAAACAAGGGGAGAATGTCAATCAAAAATTGCTTTGGGTGAATACCATGCCGTGGGTAAGATCAGGTTGAAATGTGAATGCGGCTTTGACGGTCGCGGGAGGGGAGAAGGATGATCTCTCCGTTCGAAAGGGTTTGCGGTATATCGATGAGCCGTTGATTGGAGGAGCCGCGGAACCAAAGGGAAGGATCCTTCAGGGCTTCGACATAACGACCATCTACCAAAACATTCAGCAGGGATAAAAGCGCGTCCGTGACCTCGGTGCGGGCGTGATGGCCTTCCGTGTGGAGCTGTTCCCATGTAAAGCCCGTATAGCACCAGACATCCTTCTGCGGGAAAGCGGCGCGTACTTTTTGCACA
>JAZRWA010000090.1:0-2385 GCA_045599485.1 Clostridia bacterium
AGCTGGGCGTACTGGTCCCCACGTTGTTGTCACTGATCTTTTTCGGCGATGTGCTGAATCTTCCCCGCGGCGCGGGACTTGTGCTCACTGTTGCCGCTGTATTGCTGATGAACGGTCAATCCAAGCAAAAAACGACCGTACAGAGTCTGCCCGGGCTGCTATTGCTCCTTGTGGGCGGCGGTATGGCGGACGGTATGTCCAAGGTGCATGAGCAGCTTGGCAATACAGAACTGAACAGCCTGTTCCTCCTGATCACCTTCGGTTCCGCGCTCGTCCTGTGCGCGCTTGTATGCCTTGTGCGCCGCAGTCCCATCAGCAAATGGGATGTGATCGACGGCATCCTCATCGCTGTGCCCAATTACTTCAGTACCCGTTTTCTGCTGGCTTCGCTCAATAGCCTGCCCGCAGTCATTGCCTATCTCTGCTTCAGCGCGGGCGTCATCGCCGTGACATCACTCATCGGTGCGCTTGTCTTCCGCGAGCGTCTCAGCCGCCGCCAGTGGGGCGCCATGGCGATCATTGCCGCCGCGCTCGTGCTGCTGAACTTATAATGATCAGGAAGGTCTCATCATTATGAAAAAACACTCTTTTCGGTCATTCTTCTTCCCCTGCTTGCCCTGTGCCTGCTGAACATCGGTACCGTTCACGCCGAAGCCGCCGATGACAGTATCCTCATCTTTGGTCACTATTCCCAAACCGCGGATGGTACTGACAGCACCCCCATCGAATGGATCGTACTTGATCTCCGGGAGGATAAGGCGCTTGTCATCAGCCGTTTGGGACTGGATGTTACGCCATACAACAACACCCGGTCCCGTTACGCCAATGAGACATGGGAAACCTGCTCCCTGCGCACCTGGCTGAATGAAGATTTCTTTGCTGCTGCCTTCACGGAGGAAGAACAGCAGCTCATCCTGCTCACATCTGTGGATAACGGTCCCGGACAGTTATTCGATTTTACTGCGGTTTCTTCTTCCACTCACAAAACCAAAGGCGGTAATGATACGGAGGACCGTATCTTTCTGTTGAGTTCAACCGAAGCCAATGATTACTTTGGCGTGGCATATGGTGAAACCGAAAACAGCATTGCACGTGTGCAGCCTACCGAATACGCCATCGCAAAAGGGGCTGTTGCCAGCACCAATTATGTCACCGTCAATGATGCCCCTTCCGGGTGGTGGTGGCTTCGTTCTCCCGGTGGATCTCAGGATCGGGCTGCCTGTGTTTTTACCGACGGCTCGCTGGATGACCGCAACATCGACTGGGGAAATGCCACCGTACGTCCTGTAATGTGGATCTCGCTGGATGCCTTGTCGCGTTGATCGGAATCAAACAGGCCATAAATTCAACGGTTTTGCAATAAAAAATGAAGCGGCTTTTGCCGCTCCTTTTTTTACGCTTTGTTCATCAGCTTTGCTTTTTTCAGCAGCATCACAATGGGGGGAATGATCACCAGCTGCAGGATGATGCCGGGCAGTGCTGTGGTGATGGCGCCGGCAAGAAAAGCCTGCCAGGTGAACACGCCACCGCTGAGACCCGCGAAAAAGAGTCTTGCAAAGCCCCATACCACGCGACCGCACACCATCGCCGCGATCAGCGCCAGATACTCACGGCCTTTCACGCCCTTGAGCAGGCGGTACAAAAGGCCGGAGATCAGACCATAGGTCGCCAGCTCCAGCGCCATCGAGGTGGCCTGCGGAAACAGGGCCGGCATGCCAAACAGCAGCGAGCGCAGCAGCGGCGCGATCAGGCCCATAGTCCCCCCCCACGGGGCGCCGCACACAAAGCCGCACAGCAGGGCGGGAATATGCATGGGGCACAGCATGCTGCCGATCTCGGGAATCTGTCCCGTCAAAAAGGGCAGCACCATGGCCAGTGCCAGAAACAGCGCGGCAAGGGTCATCTTTTTTACATCGGTTCGTTTGTTCATGGCTTTTTCCTCCGGTAAAAAAAGATATCTTGCCTCTGACGATCAAAGGCAGGATATCTTCATGATATCGTGTTCTGTTCTTTTTGGAATGCGTCGTGACCCGCTTCTGCGAAGTCGTTCCGGCTTCTGCCGACAGCTTATTTTAACACAAAGCGTACTTCTGTGTCAATGATGCTCCTGAAAACGCCCCCGCATCGGCTGCGGGGGCGTTTGAATATTACAGAATGATGATGCCGTTGCGGCGGCAGGTCTCGCGGGTATCGTTGTCCCACAGGCTGCACTGCACCTCGCCGATGTGCGCCTTGCCCAGCAGCAGCATGCACAGACGGCTCTGAGCGATACCGCCGCCCATGGTGTAGGGCAGCTCGCCCGCCAGCAGCTTTTTGTGGAAGGGCAGCTCGGCACGGTTTTCACAGCCGGCCTTTTTCAACTGCTCCGTCAGTACTTCGGGAGAG
>JAZRWA010000091.1:0-4576 GCA_045599485.1 Clostridia bacterium
CGAGGATCGCCGTGCCGTGCTGGTAACGCTGACCGAAAAAGGCGGCATCGCCGCCAACGAAATGGAATATGCCCGCACCGATGTAGCGGAGGAATACTTCGGCTGCTTCACTCAGCAGGAAGTGGACACCTTCGGTGCGCTGCTGCAAAAACTGAATGACAACCTGAAACAGCACTTTGGAGAAATGCCTCCTCGTCATCGTCCTCCCTTTTTTGAAGGTCCCGCCCCCTTCCCCGGCAAGCGCCCGCCCTTCATGCAGGGCATGCGGGGATTTCCCGGTCATCCCCCGCGTCCCATGCCAGGTCGTCAGGGATTTCCTCCGCCCCCGCCTCCACATCATCCGCAAGACCCTCACGGCCCCGCCGCGCGCGGACCGCATGGCAGAAATCCCGCCGATGACGGTTTCTTTCCTCCGAAGGACCCTGATGTAAACGCATAAGAAAAGTGCCGGCGATCACTCGCCGACACTTTTTTAATCCAGCACACGATGTGCTTCGTCCACCACCGCAACGATGGTCTCGTCAGAGGGACCTTCACCGTCCCCGGGACGAATATCCGCCAGAAACTCGATATTGCCCTTGGGACCCTTGATGGGCGACCAGGTAAAGCCCTCCACGTGCCAGCCGATTTCTGCAGCATAGCCGCGTACAGCCTGCAATACAGCACGATGCACCTTTTCATCACGGACGACGCCATTTTTGCCCACCTGACCGCGCCCGGCCTCAAACTGGGGCTTTACAAGGCTCAAAAAGCGGCCTTTTTCGCCCATGATCTCCGCCGCCACCGGCAGAATCAAACGGATGGAAATGAAAGACACATCCATCACCGTCAGTGTCGGGTGCAGCGGCACCATCTCCGGGGTCAGGGTGCGGGCATTGGTGCGTTCCATGACGGTCACACGCTCATCCTGCCGCAGCTTCCAGTCCAATTGCCCATAGCCCACATCAATGGCATATACGTGCTTTGCGCCGTGACGCAGCAGCACATCGGTGAATCCACCTGCGGCAGCACCGATATCCATGGCAATGACATCGGTGACATCCGCACCGAATACCTGCACCGCGCGTTCCAGCTTATGGCCGCCGCGGCTGGCCAGGGAATCCGTTTCCCCGCGAATCTGCAGGTCATCGTTCTCCGCTACCTGTTCCGAGGCCTTCAGCACCTTTTTTTCACCGATATAGACCTGACCGGCCATGATCAGCGCCTGTGCTTTTTCCCGGCTTGCCGCCAAACCGCGTTCCGTCAGCGCGACATCTGCCCTTGTCTTCATTTTTGTTCATCCTTCCGGATCATTATTCTTTCGGCGATGGAGGCTGCATCCAGTTTCAAAGCCTTCAGCTGCTCCTGCCGTGCCCCCTGTGTGGTGCAAAGACCTTCAATGGCCAGACATTGCAGCGAACAACTGTATCCCTGCGTACTGAGCCAGCCTGCGATGGCTTCTCCGAGTCCGCCTTCGGCAACGCCTTCCTCCACCGTGACAAGGGGGCGATTGGCCCGTGCGACGCGGTGCAGCGTATGCTCATCAAGCGGCTTGACGCAGGAGGCTTCGACCACCTCGCAGCAAATGCCCTGATCACGCAGAATGCCTGCCGCCTGCATGACTTCTCCCATGATCCGTCCGCAGGCAATGACCGTTCTATGCTGTCCCTGCAATCGTGTATGCCACATGGGACGGTATGCTTCTTCTGTTTCGATTTCTCTGTTTTCATCAGCCTTGGCATATCGGATGGCCACAGGGGCGTTCAATGTCGCGGCGTAGCGCATCATGTTTTTCAGCTGCGTCCGGTTTGAAGCTTCCAGCACCGTCATGCCCGGCATCTGCCGCAGATAGGAAAGGCCGTAAATGCCGTGATGTGTCTGACCATCCTATGAAACGCCGGCACGATCGATGAGAAAACATACCGGCAAACGCTGCGCACAGACATCGTGGATCATCTGGTCATAAGCACGTTGAAGGAAAGTATCGTAGATCACAACCCACGGGCGCATGCCGCCCGCCGCCATTCCTGCCGCCATCGTAACAGCATGTTCCTCGGCAATGCCGACATCAAAGAACCGTTCGGGATTCCGATCGGCAAACGTGATCATGCCGGTGTTGTCGGTCATCGCCGCCGTCACTGCCGTCACGCTCGGATCCTGCGCCGCCAGTTCGCAAAGCACCTACGCCGCCGCTTTGCCCATGGAGGGTGCTGCCGTGGCCAGCGGTATGCCTGTTTTGATATCAAAGGGCGGTGTGCCGTGCAGCATGGTGGCGTTTTCCTACGCGGGAGCATATCCGTTGCCCTTGCGGGTGACCACATGCATCAATACAGGCCCTTCCAGCGCCCGTACACGGGCAAAAGCCTGTGTCAGGGCCTCCACGTCATGTCCGTCAAAGGGGCCGAAATAACGAAAACCAAGGGCCGAAAACAGCCTGTCCCTGACGAACAGGTTGCGTACCCTGTTCTTTTTGCTCTGCAGAGAGCGGTACAGCTTTTCACCATTCTACGGCATACGAAGCAGCAGATTGCCCACGCGATGCTTTAGCCCCGTCCAGCCGCGTCCGGTGCGCAGCAGCGTCAGATAACGCGATACGGCACCCACATTACGGGAGATACTCATACCGTTATCATTCAGCACCACCGTCATACTCAGATGGTTGCTGCCGGCATCGTTCAGCGCCTCGTAACACATGCCGCCGGTCAGCGCGCCATCCCCCACTACCGCGATCACATGGTGCTTCTCGCCCTGCAGATCACGAGCCCGGGCCATACCGACCGCAGCGGAAATGGCCGTCGACGCATGTCCGGTATCAAAAGCGTCATAAAGGCTTTCCTCTCTTCTGGGAAAACCGCTGATACCGCTGTATTTCCGCAGCGTTTCAAACTTCTCCAAGCGACCGGTCAGCAGCTTATGCGTATAGCACTGGTGCCCTACATCCAGCACCAACCTGTCACGCGAAAAATCATAGACCCGGTTCAGCGCCAGCAAAAGCTCCACGCTGCCCAGATTGGATGCCAGATGGCCGCCGTTTGCGGCAACGGTTTCAATAATCGTCTGCCGGATTTCTGCCGGCAGTTTTTCCAGTTCTTCCTTCGGCAGGCTCTGCAGCTCTGCGGGAGTGTGAATGTCCTTCAGCGGCATATCCTGCCTCCTTCTTTGGATTTACCCGTCTATTATACCATAGCGGCAAAAGAATGTAAATCCGCCCTCCGGTGCACCGTTCACAGGTACCCTTGACAATATAGTTATGATTGTTATAATAGGGATATTACAAAGAAGGAGATATCTTCATGAAAGACAAGCTGATCCGCGGCGGCATGATTCACGATGCCGTCCACGAAACGCCCTTTGCCGCTGATATTCTGATTCACGATGGCAAGATCGCTGCCATCGGTCCGAACCTTTCTGCCGAAGATGCCGATGTGATCGACGCCGCAGGCCTGCAGGTCTATCCCGGTCTGGTGGAGGCTCATGGTCACATTGGTCTGGATGGCTGGGCCATGGGCTATGAGGGTGCAGATTACAACGAGTATACTGACCCGGTCACGCCGCACCTGCGCGCCCTCGACGGTCTCAATCCGCAGGATTATTCCCTGAAGGATGCCGCGCTCGGCGGTGTCACCACACTGTGCACCGGCCCCGGCAGCTCCAACGTGCTGGGAGGCACCTTTGCCGCCTTCAAGCCCGTCGGTACCTGCATTGATGACATGGTGCTGATTCCCGAAGCCGCCATGAAATGCGCCTTTGGTGAAAACCCCAAGCGCTGCTACCGTGACAAAAAGATCACCAGCCGTATGAGCACCGCCGCGCTGCTGCGTGAAATGCTGTTCAAGGCCAAAGAATACAATGAAAAGCTCCTCGCCGCCGGGGAGGATGCTTCCAAGCGTCCGCCCTTTGATATGCGTCTCAACGCTCTGCTGCCTGTGATCCGCGGCGAGATCCCGCTCAAAGCCCATGCCCATCAGGCCAATGACATCCTGACTGCTGTTCGCATCGCCAAGGAATTTGGCGTTCGTCTGACCCTTGAACACGTCACCGACGGCGCGCTGATTGTCGACGAACTGAAGCGTGCCAATGTGCCGCTGGCAGTTGGTCCCACCATGGGACAGCCGAGCAAGATCGAGCTGAAGAACAAGTCCTGGAGTACGCCTGTGGTATTGAATGCCGCCGGTCTGTCTGTGTCCATCATCACCGACTCTCCCGTGACCGAGCAGCCTCATCTGCGTTTCTGTGCCGCCATGGCTATTTCCGCCGGTATGACGCCCTTCGATGCCCTCAAATGCATCACCATCAACCCCGCGCGTCACATCGGCGTGGCAGACCGCGTCGGTTCCATCGAAGTAGGCAAGGATGCCGACCTGCAGCTGACAGACGGCTCCCTGTTTGAAATCAGCACCTCCATCAAGTGCGTATTCATCAACGGTATGGCTGTAGAGCCCTGACCGATGCCATCAATCATGACCACCGGCTTAGCCGGTGGTTTGAGTAAGCCCTATAAGGGCATAATACCGGCAGCGCTGGGAGCGCTCTGAAAATCTGCCAATCGCACCAATGCCACTGGCGGCCCCCTTCCGGGGGCTTTTCTTATGCCTTC
>JAZRWA010000092.1:0-9302 GCA_045599485.1 Clostridia bacterium
TGCACCTCCGGTATCGGCGTTTCCATTACTGCCAACAAGGTGAAGGGCATCCGCTGCGCGCTGTGCAACGATCCCCTCTCCGCCCGCCTGTGCCGTGAGCACAACAATGCCAACATGATCTCCCTGGGTGCCCGCATCATCGGACCCGAGCTGGCAAAAGAGATCGTGCGTGTATTTCTGACCACCGAAGCCCTCGGCGGCCGCCATGCGGAGCGTGTAGCCATGCTGACCGCGCTGGAGAACGGTGAGGAGATCGAATAACAGCACTGCCATGTTGAAGGCTTTTGTCAAAAAGAATGCCGTACTGTGCATTGCCTTTGTGCTGGCGGCGCTCTCTTCCCTGATCATTCCCCCGGACGCCGCATGGGCCGGCTATTATGACGTCAAAACGCTTTGCTGCCTGTTTGGCACGCTGGCGGTGGTGTGCGCGCTGAAAGGCATCCGCTTCTTTTATATTCTGGCACAGCGCATCGTTGTGTTTGCGGGCAATGCCCGCACAGCGGCGCTTCTGCTGATCGCCATCACCTTCATCGGCTCCATGCTGATCGCCAATGACATGGCGCTCATCACCTTTCTGCCGCTGGGGTATTATGTATTCAGCGTGACAGGCAATAAAAAAGAGATGGCCACCGTGTTCATCCTTCAGAACATCGCGGCCAACCTCGGCGGTATGCTGACGCCCTTTGGCAATCCGCAGAACCTGTACCTGTATTCGCATTACAGCATCGCCAATGACCGCTTCATGGCGGTCATGTTCCCGCCCTTCATCGTCTCCATCACGTTGGTGGCGCTGTGCTGCCTGCTCATCCGTCCAAGGCGTCTGCAGCTTTCGATGACGTACAACCCGCCGCTGCCCAAACTGCGCACGGCGTACTATCTGTTCCTGTTTGCCCTGACCATCCTGATGGTCTTCCGTCTGCTGCCGCCGCTTTGGGTCATCGCCGCGGTGGTGCTGTCGCTGGTGGTGCTGGACCCTAAGGCGCTGCGCCGCGTCGATTACGGTCTGCTGCTCACTTTTGTGTGCTTTTTCACCTTTGCCGGCAACATGGGGCGGGTGGAGGCGGTCCGCTCTTTCTTTTCCGCTCTGCTGGAAAAAAACACGCTGCTGACCGCCGTACTTTCCTGTCAGGTCATTTCCAACGTGCCGAGCGCCATCCTGCTGTCGCAGTTCAGTGAAACCTGGCCGGCCCTGCTGGTGGGCGTCAACATCGGCGGCACGGGCACGCTCATTGCCTCACTTGCCTCGCTGATCACCTTCCGGGAATACACCGCGCACTGCCCCGGCGAGTCAAAGGCCTATATCCTGCGTTTCTCCGCCTTCAACTTTGGCTTCCTGGCCATCCTGACGCTGTTCTCGCTGCTGGTCCTGCATTATTGACAGACAAACATTGCGTGCCGCCCGCATCGCCGTCGGCATTGGCAATGCTTCAAGCCCCTCCGCCGTCACAAAGACGCGGTCGGGCTTTTTGATTGTCTCCTCCGCTTCAAAGCAATAGAGCTTCATCTGCCACACACGATGGCTGAACACGTGCCGTGCTTCCCCCGCAGCTATGGTAAAGCGCACCCGCAGGCCCATTTTTTCAAGCGATTTCTGCACTGCCTGCGGCGTGTCATCGCCCTCGCACAAGGCAAAGACCCACAGGTTTTGCAGCAGTTTTTCCTTTCTTTTGCACAAAAGCACCTCGCCCTTGCAGAACACAAGTCCCACGCCCATGGGCACAGAAAGCGGCGGCTTCTGCCGGCTGTGCACAGGCAGCGTTTCGGGGCTGTGCTCCCGGGACAGGCACTGCTCCGCCAGCGGACAGGCAGTGCAGTCCGGCGTGCCGGGCAGACAAACGGTAGCGCCGATATCCATCAGCGCCTGATTCCAATCGCCGGGGCGATCCCTGTCGATCAGGCTGTCCGCCGTCTCCTGCAGTCGCCGCATGGCCTCGGGACGGTCCATATCCTCCCGGATGTTCTGTGCCCGACAAAGCACCCGCCGCAGGTTGCCGTCCACCGCCGCTTTGGGATATCCATAGGCAATGGAGCACACCGCCGCGGCTGTGTAATCGCCAATGCCCGGCAGCGCGCGCACCGCCTCATAGCGTTTCGGAAAAACGCCATCGTACTCATCCCGCACCAGTTTTGCCGCCTTATGCAGGTTGCGGGCGCGGGTATAATACCCAAGCCCTTCCCAATGCTTCAGCACCTCCTGCTCAGGGGCGTCCGCCAGAGCCGTGACCGTGGGAAAACGCTCGATAAAGCGCACGAAATAGCTTTCCGCCGTTTCGGTACGCGTCTGCTGCAGCATGATCTCCGATACCCACACGGCATAGGGATCTTTGATTCCGCGGAAGGCAAAGCTGCGCCTGTGCGCATCGTACCAGGGAAGAAGCCCGGAATACGCCATGATGTTCCTCCGTTCAAAATGGGGGAACGCCTTTTTTTGAGAAGGCATTCCCCCATGCAAATATGACTGTAAGCGTCAGATGCCCAGCAGGTCGCTGAACACCTTCAGCGCGCCGTCGGTCTCATGCGCCAGCACACGCTTGGCCAGCACCTTGCCCAGCTGCACGCCTTCCTGGTCGAAGCTGTTCACATTCCACACAAAGCCCTGGAACATGACCTTGTTTTCAAAGTGCGCCAGCAGCGCGCCCACCGTTTCGGGGGTGACAGCATCGGCAATGATGATGGAGGAAGGACGGCCGCCCGCAAAGCTCTTGTTGGGGTTGGCATCCTGTTTGCCGCAGGCAAAGGCCATGATCTGCGCCGCCACGTTGGCGCACAGCTTCTGCTGGCTGGTGCTGCCCTGAATATCCACATCCATGCCGCACTGATTCTGGCGGTAGCCCACAAACTGCAGCGGCACGATATCCGTGCCCTGATGCAGCAGCTGATAGAAGGAATGCTGACCGTTGGTGCCGGGCTCACCGAAGATGATGGGGCCGGTCACATAATCCACAGGGTCGCCGTCACGGTTGACGGATTTGCCGTTGCTTTCCATGTCCAGCTGCTGCAGATGCGCCGGGAAGCGGCTGAGCGCCTGGCTGTAGGGCAGCACGGCGGTGGAGGGCCAGCCCTGCACATTGCGCTCATAGACGCCGATCAGTGCATCCAGCATGTCGGCATTCTTGAGGGGATCGCTCTCCAGCGCCAGACGGTCTTCCTCGGCGGCACCGTTCAGGAAACGGGCAAACACATCGGGACCAAAGGCCAGGGAAAGGATCACGCCGCCCACGCAGCTGGAGGAGGAGTAACGGCCGCCGATATAATCGTCCATAAAGAAGGCACCCAGATAGTCGCTGCTCTTGGCCAGCGGAGAGGTCTCGCTGGTAACGGCCACCATGTGCTTGGCGGGGTCGAGGCCCTGCTTTTTAAGGGCATCCTTGACGAAGGATTCGTTAGTCAGCGTTTCGAGAGTGGTGCCGGACTTGCTGACCAGCACAAACAGCGCGCGGCTGACATCAATGCTGTTCAGCACCGCGGCAGCGTCATCGGGATCGACGTTGCTGATGAATTTGGCTTCCATCTTGAAGGTATTGTTCTTCTTGGCCCAGTTTTCCAGCGCCAGATAGATGGCACGGGGGCCCAGATCGCTGCCGCCGATGCCGATCTGCACCGCGGTGGTAAAGGTCTCGCCCTTTTCGTTGACGATCTGGCCGTTGTGGACCTTTTCGGCAAAGTCAGCGGCTTTCTTCTGCTCACCGACATAAAAATCACGCTTGTTGACGCCATCGGCGACGACTTCGCCCACCAGCTGACCGCGGGTCAGCTGATGCAGCACCAGACGCTTTTCACCGGTGTTGATGACAGCGCCGGACAGCAGAGCCTGATACTTCTCGCTCAGCTGCATCTCCTCCGCCAGCTTTTTGAGGGCGGCCAGCACCTCGTCATCCACGGCCTTGGCGGCATAATTATACGTCATGCCCGCAGCCATGGGCAGACTGTATTCCCTGGCGCGGCGGGCGCCGTTTTCACCGGCCATGGCTTCCTTGAGGCAAACCTTGTCTTTGAGCTGTTTCAGTTCGCCGTAAGCGGCGGCCTTGTCCAGGTTCTTCCATTCGATCATGTTTTTTTCCCTCCAATCGGTCTTTGTTTGATTATACACTTATTTTGATTTGATTTCAATATCCGCCTGAGCCTGTTTCAAAAAGCGCCGTTTTGCCGTTTTTTTCTTTTATCAGGTCAAAAAAGGACACGCGGGGCAAATTTTTTTCAAAAAGGGGTTGCATATACGTGCGATTCGCGGTAAAATATAGCCGTAAGTTGATTAGCACTCATCAAGCAAGAGTGCTAACAGCCTGCGCAATACCGATATGGAGGAAAAAAGATATGACGATCAAGCCTTTGGGTGACCGTGTTGTCATCAAAAATGCTGAAGCTGAAGAAACCACCAAGAGCGGCATCATTCTGACTGCCGCCTCCAAAGAAAAACCCCAGATGGCCGAAGTGCTGGCCGTTGGCCCCGGCGGCAACGTCGACGGCAAGGAAATCAAAATGCAGGTGACCGTGGGTCAGAAGGTCATTTATTCCAAGTACGCCGGCACCGAAGTCAAGCTGGACGGTCAGGAAGTCATTATCGTCCGCCAGAGCGACATCCTTGCCGTTGTGGAATAATTTTTCATCAGCGCATCATTCAATTACAGAAAGGAAGTTTTTGATATATGGCTAAGCAGATCAAATTCGGCGAGGACGCCCGCCGCGCCCTTGAAAAAGGCCTGAATACCCTGGCCGATACCGTTAAAATCACCCTGGGCCCCAAGGGCCGCAACGTTGTGCTGGACAAGAAGTACGGCGCTCCCCTCATCACCAACGACGGCGTGACCATTGCCAAGGAGATCGAGCTGGAAGATGCCTTTGAAAACATGGGCGCCCAGCTGATCAAGGAAGTGGCCACCAAGACCAACGATGTGGCCGGCGACGGCACCACCACCGCCACCCTGCTGGCTCAGGCCATCGTGCGTGAGGGCATGAAGAACCTGGCTGCCGGTGCCAACCCCATGGTGCTGCGCCGCGGCATCGAGGCCGCCACCGCCGAAGCCGTGCAGGCTCTGACCGAGCTGAGCCGCAAGGTGGAAGACAACAAGGCCATTGAGCAGGTTGCCTCCATCTCCGCCGGCGATGAAAAGATCGGCAAGCTGATCGCCGACGCCATGAAGACCGTCGGCAACGACGGCGTCATCACCGTAGAAGAGTCCAAGACCATGCAGACCGCCCTGACCACTACTGAGGGCATGCAGTTTGACCGCGGCTACGCCAGCGCCTACATGGTGACCGATACCGACAAAATGGAAGCCGTGCTGGACAACCCCTACATTCTGATCACCGACAAGAAGATCAGCAACATTCAGGAGATCCTGCCCGTGCTGGAGCAGGTCGTGCAGCAGGGCCGCAAGATGCTGATCATCGCCGAGGATGTCGAGGGCGAAGCCCTGGCCACCCTGGTGGTCAATAAGATCCGCGGCACCTTCACCTGCGTGGCCGTCAAGGCCCCCGGTTTCGGCGACCGCCGCAAGGAAATGCTGCGTGACATCGCCATCCTGACCGGCGGCCAGGTCATCAGCACCGAGATCGGTCTGGAGCTGAAGGACGCCACCATCGACATGCTGGGCCAGGCCCGCACCGTCAAGGTCGACAAGGACAACACCACCATCGTGGACGGCGCCGGCGACAAGGCCGACATTGAATCCCGTGTGGCGCAGATCCGTGTGCAGATCGGCGAGACCACCAGCGATTACGACCGTGAAAAGCTGCAGGAGCGCCTGGCCAAGCTGGCCGGCGGCGTGGCCGTCATTCAGGTCGGTGCCGCTACCGAGATCGAAATGAAGGAGCGCAAGCTGCGCATCGAAGACGCTCTGGCCGCTACCCGTGCCGCTGTGGAAGAGGGCATCGTGCCCGGCGGCGGCGTGGCGCTGCTGTCTGCCATGAAGCGTGTCAAAGCCATCGTCAACAACTATCAGGGTGATGAGCGCACCGGCGTGCAGATCATCCTCAACGCCATGGAAGAGCCCATGCGTCAGATCAGCCGCAACGCCGGCATCGACGGCAGCGTGATCATTGAGAACATCCGCCGCCGCAACAAGCCCGATTACGGCTACGACGCCCTGAAGGACAGATACGGCGACATGTTCGAGTTCGGCATCATCGACCCCACCAAGGTGACCCGCAGTGCCCTGATGAACGCGTCCAGCGTTGCCTCCATGGTGCTGACCACCGAGTCCCTGGTGACCGATATTCCCCAGCCCGAACCTGCTGCTCCCGCTGCCAACGCCGGCATGGGCGGCGGCATGTATTGATCCCCGCGCCCCCATACACTCACACGGCGGAAAGCTTCGGCTTTCCGCCTTTTTATACGAAAGTTCCTTCGGTTTTTATTGACAAACCCTTTAAAAAAGAATAAAATACACTTCGACAACCAACGCGTGTCCTTTAACCCGGTCCGGAGAGGCTGGGAAGGCTGCACAACAACGGTTCTGCCGCCTTGCCTGCCATGGGCAAGGCGTTTTTTTCTGGGGCGCGCCGGTTGATCTTGTGAGGAGGCATCAGTCACATGAAACTGACCTACAACATCAGCGACAAGCCGAAGCTGTCCCAGACGCTCGTCTTTGCTCTGCAGCAGGTGCTGGCCATCCTGGCCGCCACCATCGCCGTGCCCTCCATCGTCGGCAACGGCATGAGCCAGTCCGCCGCCCTGTTCGGCGCCGGTATCGGCACCCTCGTTTACCTTGCTTTCACCAAGTTCAAGAGCCCCGTGTTCCTGGGTTCTTCCTTCGCCTTCCTGGGCTCCATGTTCACCGCCTTCGCCGGTGCCGTATCCATGGCCGCCGGTTATGCCGGCATCCTGCTGGGCGCCATCTTCGCCGGTTTAGTGTATGTGATCATCGCCCTGGTCGTTAAGAAGAGCGGCACCGGCTGGATCAAGAAGCTGATGCCCGCCGTTGTCATTGGACCCACCGTGGCCATCATCGGTCTGTCCCTGGCCGGCAACGCCGTGGGCGACCTCAAGACTGCCACCGCCGGCGGCTCCGAATACCTGGCCATCGTCTGCGGTCTGGTCACCCTGGGCGTGACCATGTACTGCTCCGTGTACGGCAAGAAGTTCATCAAGATGATCCCCTTCATCATCGGTATCTGCGCCGGCTACGCCGTGGCTGCCGTGATGACCGTCATCGGCACCGTGGCCAACGTTCAGGCCCTGATGATCATCGACTTCAGCAAGTTCAACAACATGCAGTGGGTGCCTGACTTCACCTTTGTCAAGGCCTTCAACGGTCTGGGTGAGCTGTCTGCCTCCTACATCGCCACCATCGCCGTCGCCTATGTGCCCGTTGCCTTCGTAGTGTTCGCCGAGCACATCGCCGACCACATGAACCTTTCCTCCATCATCGAGCATGACCTGCTGACCGATCCCGGCCTGCATAACACCCTGCTGGGCGACGGTGTCGGCTCCATCGCCGGTGCTTTCTTCGGCGGCTGCCCCAACACCACCTACGGTGAGTCCATCGGCTGCGTCGCCATCTCCGGCAACGCCAGCGTTGTGACCATCCTGGCCACCGCCATCCTGTGCCTGGTTGCCGCCTTCGTGGCGCCCTTCACCACCTTCCTGGCCACCATCCCCAACTGCGTCATGGGCGGCGTCTGCATCGCCCTGTACGGCTTCATCGCCGTGTCCGGTCTGAAGATGATCCAGGATGTGGACCTGAACGACAACCACAACCTGTTTGTTGTCTGCGTCATCCTGATCGCCGGTGTCGGCGGCCTGAGCGTTTCCTTCGGCTCCATCACCCTGACCGAAGTCGCCTGCGCCCTGATCCTGGGCATCGTGACCAACATCCTGCTGGGCAAAAAGAAGGCCTGATTTTCACCGTGTCTTCACCGGTCCGCCGCCAAACGCGGCGAACCGGCTTTTTGTTTGTTTCAAAATAAAAAACGGTTTTAAAAATATCATCAATTTCCCTAATATGCTATTGCGTTATCGATTGATATGCGATACAATACGATAGATGTCGTTTGCGCGGCATCGCCCAACGACGAAAACCTTGTCATTCTGAAAGGAGACTTATCGATGCTACAGGACGAAAGGTATGCTCAGCTGGCAGCAGCCATCGAAAAGATGAAGGACCTGCCGGGCGCCCTGATGCCCGTGCTGCAGGAAGCACAGGGTATCTTCGGCTGCGTTCCCATGGAAGCACAGCAGATGATCGCCGACGGTCTGGGCAAAACGCTCAGCGAAGTTTACGGCGTTGTCACCTTTTATGCCCAGTTCACTCTGCGTCCGCAGGGTAAATATACCATCAGCGTGTGCCTCGGCACCGCCTGCTATGTGCGCGGCTCCAACAAGGTGCTGGATGAGCTTTCCAAGCAGCTCGGCATTGAAGTGGGTGCCAGCACGGAAGACGGCCTGTTCACCCTGAAGGCCACCCGCTGCCTGGGTGCCTGCGGTCTGGCCCCCGTCATGACCGTCAATGAGGAAGTGTACGGCCGCATGAAGCCCGAGGATGTCAAAGACGTTCTTGACAAGTACCGCAAGCTGGAAGGCCTTGCGTAACAAAGCTGGAGGAAAATTCAAATGAAATCTTTTGCCGAACTGCAGGCCATCCGTCAGAAGACGCTGGAGCGCATCAATATGCGCCGCGAAGACGAAAATGAAAGCGTCCGCGTGGTCGTGGGCATGGCTACCTGCGGCATCGCCGCCGGTGCCCGTCCCGTCATGCTGGCCTTCACCGAGGAAGCCGCCAAGCGTTCCCTCTCCAACGTGACCGTTTCCCAGACCGGCTGTGTGGGCATGTGCCGTCTGGAGCCCATGGTGGATGTTTATGTGCCCGGTCAGGAAAAAGTGACCTACGTGCACATGACCCCCGAAAAGGCCGCCCGCGTGGTGGCGGAGCACATCGTCAACGGCCGCGTCGTTTCTGAATACACCATCGGCGCCACCGAAGAAGTTTAATCAAACCGCAGACAGGAGGATACGCTCATGGAAATTTACCGCGCTCATGTGCTGTGCTGCGGCGGTACGGGCTGCAGCTCGTCTGGCTCCACACAGATCATCCAGCGTTTTGAAGAAAAGATCGCCGAAAACGGTCTGGATAAGGAAATCAAGGTCATCCGCACCGGCTGCTTCGGCCTGTGCGAGGCCGGCCCGGTCGTTATCGTTTATCCCGAAGGCACCTTCTATTCTCACGTCAAGGTGGAAGACGTCGATGAGATCGTCACCGAGCATCTGCTCAAGGGCCGCAAGGTGCAGCACCTGATCTACACCGAGCACACCACCCACGAGCAGAACAGCGAAAAGAGCCTGAAGGACATCACCTTCTACAAGC
>JAZRWA010000093.1:0-28295 GCA_045599485.1 Clostridia bacterium
GCCAACTTTTAGGTTTTCCGCATTCTTAATTTGCAGAATTCCCATCAATCGTTCTGATACAACAGCGCGGTCAATCGTGTCCAGCAAATCACTCCGTTTATTCGGATCAGTCTGCTTACGCAGCACTTCAGCAGCAGAACCGAGATCATGCGATTTGAACTTCCGTGTCAGAATACGGAGCAGGAACTGATGGTTCATACTTTCGATGATTCGGTTGATGGCACCGGTCAACTCACCTGCATCATACAGCGATTGCAGATGCCGGAAGTATGCACCGTCACGACAACATTTCAGTGAATGCTGGATGTTCTGACAAATAGCAGTATCGATGTACCGACGAGTCGATTCGTCATCACGGAAAGAAGCATCAGGTTCGTTGGCATCGTCATCATCAAAAGCGGTTTCTCCAGCCTTCATTGTGCCGCCATAACGAATATACTCATCGATGTCATTGATGCGCAACAGACGACTGAATTCCCGGAAAGGAATAAACGTCGTGTGGATGGTTATAGCACGGTCATACAGTTCACCACGTAGCGTAAACCAGAAACCAAGTGAGTCCGTGCCAGACAGCACAACCTTCATGCCCATGGCCGCATAGATATCCGACAGCAGCGCGGCAGAATCTATGAAGTCCTCAACCAAAGTAATCTCATCAACGAAAATATAGCGATATCCCTGTTCTCTCAGCAACTTCAGATCCATGTTCAGATCAGACATCGTGTGATCTGTCGTTGCTTTGATATAGACAGCTTTGCTGAATTGTTCGTCTGTCAGTTCATTGATAGCTTGCAGAAGCAGCGTAGTTTTACCCGTACGACGTAGACCATACAGCAAACAAACCTTGCCTGCATAATCGGTGGTCATATATTTATGGATACGCTTGTAGCAGTCCCGCTTGCGCAAATGCTGCACTGGGAGGATGAGCGCTCGTAGGTTATCGCCATTGATGACATTCGTGCGAAAAGAAGGATAAACAGATACTGTCCGTTGTGGCTGTTCCTTCAGCTTCTTTAGCTCCGCAAGAAGTCGATCTCGCTGTTCCAGCTGCTGAAAGACTGCATCCCGCTCCGCAACTTTAATATAGTGTGACACGGTTTTACCATTTTCGCTTCGCTGTAAATATGGTTGCTCTTTTCCTTTGATTGTTTTGTAGGTCAGTTTACCCATCGGAAGAATGTTCAACTGCTTCTCGATTTCTGCAATATGTTCATTGGTCGTCACTGTAATCACCTCCCACAGATAAGATAACACGAGATAACCTTTAAGTCAAGTTATCTCGTGTTATCAGTTCGTTTATTATTTTCGGTTTTGCGGCGGGGATGCACATGACAGATTATGCAAGGCCAACAGCATGCTTGATTCTTTAGGGCATATGAAGTAGCATGCTGTGCTGCCACATCATAGCTCTTTTCTTTCGCAGAGTACTGGGATTTGTTTACCGGGGTTTATTTGTTCATTGGTCCTTTCATCTTTATTGAAGTGTCGTGCGTATCAATGGTCAGCTGACCACAGGATTGCATCATTGAGCCGTTCTTCAAAACATGGTAGTGTTTTTCCATTGAAGAAGTCAACTATCAAATCTTTCAGGAGGGGGGATTGGCTCAAGACTTTTGTCAGGTCATTATAGTACCAATTAGGTTGCTCGCTATCTAGTATGCATAGAATGCCATCTGTTAGTTGCTTCTTGCGTCTTCTTTGATCTCTTGCATCCAGAAATTTCCCCGCATATTCAGAAAAAGCAAACGACACGACTTGATCTATAAGGTCTTTGATTATGCTCATTTATAATCTCTACCTTTCTTCTGATACTGCTTGCTTTATCTAAACAAAGGTACAATATCTGAAAAATCATAATGTATTTGAGGGAACAATCATCAGTTATTTTCTTCATTGATGACATATCGCTGATTCTTGCTCTTGGGCCTATCTGGCATAGTCAGCCGAAGTTTTCCTTCTTGAACCAACGGTAATACATACTGACGCATCATGAAAGATGATGCCTGCACACCTAAGTACTCGGCAATCTCTTTGCGTGAACGTGGCGTACTGCAGAAAGTCAGCAGTGGTGTCTCTTGCGGCTTTTCTTCGATACGAACCGAGTTCTTCAAGATAACAACGAACTCACCGCGGCGGTTTTCAAAAATCGGTTCCTCAAGCCCATATTCTTCCATTTCTTTTCGAATTGTCGGGATACCGGAATAACGATTTTCTGCGCCAAGCAAAGCCTCTGCCATAACGGCAAGAGAAGGATTGCGTAGATCTGGTTTGACATAACCAAGTTGCTCCACTGTGATTCTTCCATACAGTCCGCCGGGGCTATGAATCTCGAGCCTGTCGCTAAAGAAGTTTACCTGAATAGGTGTGCCTTCGGTTAGCGGGCTGTAATCACGATGGATCAATGCATTTAAGATTGCTTCGCGGATAGCTTTCGGCGGATACTCGGTCCGGTCTTCACGACGTCCATCTTTCGAATGAATGATGGTTTTTCGCTTCATGTTCCTGAGGCAGAAGCCCATCGATTCTTCTAACATGGTCTTCAAATTACCTTCTATTCTGCGATTATCCAAGAAACGTGCCTCAGCAGAATCAGTGTCACCAATCTGTGCTCCGGGAACAACAATGGCAGTTACAGCCAATTGCGGAAAGAAACCTTGGGGAAACAAACCGAAGTTCATAACGGCAGCCAACGTAAACTGTTCATTTATGGTTATATTCAGCAGCTCAAATGTTTGATCATTACTTAGTCTCGAAAACATTGGACGTTCAGAACGCATCCTCTGAATATAAAATTGGATATTATCACTGTCCATCAGTCCTATAGTAGCACGTTCAACAATTCGTTCATCATCACGTTGATGCTTGCGGAATGCTTCCAAGCTGTACAGTTCGTATTCTGTCATAGGCAGATCCGCATCTCCAACACGAACATACGAACCATTGAGCCTTCCTGCACCTTTGTAATAACAAGGACGATCTGTTAAGTCAATTCCAGGAATCTCAGCAGCGCAAATATGCATTTCGTGGAATTCACACATTGTAAATACAGCTCGTACAGGTGGTTCCATCTGCAAGCATTGCTCAGTCACCTTTTTTTGAAGGTCCTGTAAATCATAAACACCCACAGCAGAAAAGTCTAAACGCTCGTCAAGTCCAAAGAGAATAATACCTCCGCCATCCTGATTGGAAAAACTCGACAAAGTATCATATAACCGCCTGGGACATCCCTGCGTAGCGGCTTTCACTTCAAGACATTGACCTTCTGCTTTCATATGCAGCGTACGTTCAACAAGTTCATGAAGTTCTTCAATCGTCATTTTATGCCACCTCTACTCTAATTTATCACATAACTACGCTAATTTCAAGAAACACTACTCTAATTTATTCGTTTTCTAACGATTTTATTCGTAAATTTAATTTTTATAGTATTTTAAGTTTTAAAATATTCATGTTATTTATGATGTCTGTAATCAAAACAACTCGCTAAGCTAGTGGCAAACTTCGTGCCTTCAAGGCATAATACAAGCAACACCTAAAAGCCAAACCGATGGGGGGCGAAAAGAGAGTATCAGAACAACAAAAAACTTGCTGCATCATCCTCAACACAGCAAGTTAACTGATATGTCCCCACAGCTTCAGGCCTTTTCTCCATGACCTAATCCATATTCACCTTTCTGACAACCACCTTTATATCAAGGCGCAGCAAACACACGACCTTTTGACACTTTTCTTCATCGTCATGGGAGCATACCGTACCCTCAAACCCTTGTGCCACCTGCATTTCTCGTTCATCGTCCAAATTAGCCTCCAAATTTATAACGGTTTTTATAACAGAGAATACCGTTATAGATACCGTTATAATTCAAAACCTGAGCCTCGCAAACTCTTATTTTTCAAGGCTTTACGCTTCATCAGCCGTTTCGACTACGAATCAAAAGGTCGTGGGTTCGAATCCCGCGGAGCGCGCCACAAGAAGCAGTTGCAAAACTGCTTCTTTTTTTGCGTTTTGAAGGCTGTGCCCGGTGTGCTTTGCAGTCCGTTAAACATGAACCCGATCGTAGCGCTCACGATCACACCTTCCGTTGTCTCGGTTTCGGCCTTGCCATTGTGGATCTTCATTGTGAAAGGATAAGTCTTTCCATCCACACGCCATACAGCAGCATGGCATAATCACCGTCTTCCCTCACTCCGGCACACTGCTCCGATCATTTGGTCTGCATCATGATCCTATACACCGCGGCAAATATGCGGCAGGTCATTCCTTTTATACAAGAAAGTGCCCTTTTTTATTCGGACAACACACCGGGGGATCAGCGGCTCGACGCGTCAAAGGTAACGGAACAGTCGGTGCCGGCGATATAGATTGTCTGATCATCATGATTCGGGATGAATTCCGTTACATACATGAACGCAGGCACATGCAGGGCTTCGAAACGGGTGCTGTTCAGTTCTGCGGAATCGGAGATCGGTTTGTACCATGCCGTCGTATCTTCAAGGGCATAACCGCCCATGCTGAAGCGATCTTCCGCGGACATGCCGAAATAATAGACCGAGCCATACCCATCGCAGTCAACGATGCCCCATGTCGGATCAATGAAATAGCTGCCGCCGTCGATGCGGGCGATCACCCACGCATGCGATCCTGCGCCGTTTTTATTGCCGGGGTTCTGCACCATATCGGCAGAGATACCTGCCAGATTGTAGAGGAAAGCCAGTCCGTTTGAGAAGCCGGTGCAGATGCCCGTATGATTCACGATGGCGGAGAAGGAGCCTTCCCAGTAATGCTGCTCCTGAAGCGTATAGCTGTCAGCGTCATTGTAGATGGCATAATCGTATGTGCTGTCAATGGTGAAAGCATAATAGAGGATCAGGGCGCGCATGGCTTCGCTGTCGTCTTTGCGGAGCAGACTCATGTATTTATCCACAGAGGCCTCAAATTGCCGAACCAGCTCCATGGTCTCATCCGCATCATACATGTAATTGAGTTTGAGTATACCGGTGCGCGTGTTGAAATTCCGGTTGACATCATAATCCGTCAGTGCCATGACCGGCGGACACATGCGGTACAGCACGCCGCCGATGTAATCGACATCACCGAGAGACAGACCGTGAAGATCCACCTTTGTCTCATGGGCAAAGAAAGCGTCGACGACCCGTCTTGCACCATCGATGACCTTCGGATCCAGGCAGGCAGCGGTCAGTTCGGGTACATTGTGATAGTCGATCTCATATTCGTATCTTTCGTACGATCTTTCCACAGGTTCGGCTTCCTCCGCCGCCGTGAACGGGACGGCAAGTATCATCATTGTCAGAATAACCGTTACCAGAAAACAGAGTTTCCTTTTCATATCATTTACTCCTTTTCATTTCTCCCGGATGCCGTGAATCCCTTATGGATCGTCCTGAAGCGAGGGAGCATATCCGGCTCCTGTTCACTTTCAGCCATGGGCAACTTCAATGATATTCGGGTATGACCATATTCGTCTATATATTGAATGATTCTGTCAGAGCTTGGTTTTTCTCTTTCAAATCCATCGTCTTTCCATCGATACACAACTGCATTCGCATTATAAGACCCAAATGGGACGCTGTCAATCTTTGCTCTGTTTCCGCGCAAAGAAGGTCACGTGCGGGGTTTATATCGACTTGGAAAGGTCCCTCCTCCCACCGGACGGAGGTTTTCATATGCGGGCGCAGCCCTTTGTTTCTGTCCCGCCCTTGAGGTCGTAATACGGTCCGGCATTTGCTTGGGCTTGTTACCTGCTGTCCGTACATTAAACCGGTGCCTGGCGAATTCATTTCAAGCAACAAAAAACCACCCGAAGCTTGTCGGGTGGTGCCAGGGGAGCGCCTGATCACTGCACGTTTTCGCCGATCCACTGATCGACCACAGCAGCGATGTCGAGGCTGTTCATTTCAATCATCATCATGTGACCATTGCCGTGAATGTCCAGATCGGGAAGGCTGATGTAGTCAATGTCGACACCGGCCTGAGACAGAAACATGGCGGTCAGATAGTCGTAGGTGTTATGATAGGAAGCTTCGGAGGTGATGATGGTCATCGGAATGTTCTTCAGGTTGACCAGCTGGCGGGCAGGTTCCTTCTGCAGCTTACCTTCACGCAGGCCGCTTTCCGCAGCGGGGGTGTAAGTTTCCGTTTCGATATCCTCGGGGCCGTTAATCGCGGGCTCAAAGGTCATCGGCAGGCCGGTCACACCATAATCCGTATTGTTCTTGGAGAAGTTGGGTCCGGAGGGCTCCAGAGCCACAACCGCCTTGACCAGTGCAGGACGTGCATCCGCCAGCAGCCAGCCATAGGGACCGGACTGGGAATGTGTCACAACGATCGCGTCGCCGATCTTGTCCAGCAGGGCAGAGCCGGCATTCAGCGCGAGCTCCTGCATCACGATGTTGCTGCTGATAGAAACATTTTGAGTGGCATAAAACTGACGATAGGCTTCAGATTCCATGCTGATGTCTGCGGGCCACTGGGTCTGCAGCTCATTGTCAGTGCCGGCAAAGCTTGTCAGACCACGCTCGGCAGTCACATTGCGGTATGTTGTGGATGCATCAACAGGATAAGAAGCACGGCCGCGCGTAGGCATATCGCAAACATACACGATGTAGCCCTGGCCCACAAAGTAGTCAGTCCAGCCATCCTTGCCATCCACGGTGCCCATCCAGTTCAGACCGGTCTGGTAATTGCCGTGCAGGAAAACGATGGGATAAGGCTTGGTGACTTCTACGGGCTCAAACACTTCAACATACATCTGGCCGCGCATCACAGAGCCCTTGTCGGCTTCGCTGTTCACGTATTCACCGCCAACATAGAAGAAGCCCCAGTTTTTCAGGTTCGTGCGGTCATGCATCGGAATTCCATCAGGGACTTTTGCACCCTCAGCAAGCGCGCTGAAAGCAAACAGCATCAGTGCCAGGACGATCAAAAACACCTTTTTCATTGTTCAACCTCCGAATTATTCATCTTAACCAACAGCAACGTCAACGCTGCTGTAAAGTACAGTATCGTGGATCTGCACCGGTTCAAATCCTTATATAAATATCTTATAAGTATTGCCGGATAAAGTCCAATACATAATAGTCATAGTCACCGTACTGCTGCTCATAGATGCCCCGGCCGGCTTCATCGAAGGAAGGCATGCAGCCGTTCTCGCCTTGGCTTCTTGGGTTCAGCAGCGGAACGATTCGATTGCTCGTATCCTTCAGTCGGCGGCGTTTACGACGAGATCGGTTCTTTCCGTTTGTGCGGATCGTAGTGCATAATGGCACGGCCGCGGCGGATACATTGCAAAAGCATATGAAATATGGTAAGATTTAACAAGGTTTCATCGATAGAGGCATAGCGAAGGAGATGGTCACAATGACATACGACGAAGCGATGAAGATCGGACGGAATTTCTACAGCCTCGCAAATCCGTCCGAGAATGATGTGATCCTGTTCATCGAAGCCATGGATTATCTGATCGATACCACCCATGGGGCACGATTCATGATGATGCTGGGCGGGTATTATTACGGTGTCAAGAATTATCACCTGGCCCGGAAATACTATGAGATGGCCGCGGAAATCGGCAACACGGATGCTTATGCCGGACTGGGCTATATCTATTACTATGGCCGTACCGGGGAACCGGATTACGAAAAAGCCTTCAAGTATTATTCGAAGGCGATGGAGGCCGGTGATCTCCAGTGTACCTACAAGGTCGCCGACATGTACAAAAACGGCTTTTTTGTGGAAAAGGATTACGAAAAGTATAAACAGATCATCGAACAGCTGTACCCGAAGGTGAAAAACGCACGACGGCTGGGAGACTGCTTGCCGGAGGTATTCACGCGGCTGGCAAGGATCCGGAGCAAGGAAGGCCGCACCGATGAAGCGCTGCAGCTGTACTGGAACGCACGCGATTTTCTCCGCCAGCGGATCTGCTATAATCCTTTCTTTGGCAACCTGAGCATCATGAAAGGGCTGATCGCCGATCTGTATTCGCTTCAGCCCTTTGACCCGGAGGACTTTTCCCTTTATGACCTGTATTGGGTTTTGCGAACACCAAACCGTGTGCGTTTCTGGTATGACGAGAAGAAACACACGGTCGAATCGCTCACGGAAGAGAACGCTGTCGTGATTCATTTCGACGACCGTTGGTACCGCACAGTGGATGATTTCTTTGCAAAGGCTGAGATCGATGGGGAACTTCTGACATCCCTTGAGGATGAACTGTATATGTTTGAGGTAGATAAGAAATGAGCGGGATCATCCGTGTAAAGACCGCAGGCTATGACCGATATGAGGAATTGCTGCTTCAGCGTGACCAGTACAGGAAGGACGCGGACACGGCGTTTTTGAACTATGTGCGCGAGTTCGGCGAGGAAATCCGGGCGAATTTTGAATTGAAGGTCGAATGCATCCGCATCCGCAAATCCATTGCCTATTGTCAGGCGGCGCTGAATCACGGAAAAAAGATCGACGCGGTAGCCATGCAGCAAATGCTCGCCCTTGAAATGCAGCAGTATTATGATGAGCTTCAGCAAATGACAGAAACCAACGAAACCTGCCGGCGTCTGGAAACCGCTTCCGCGTATGACGTGCAGCAGATCAAAAAGCTCTACCGTGAGCTGGCCAAACAGCTGCACCCGGATATCAATCCCGAAACAAGCAAATCAAAAAAACTCATTGAGATCTGGAATTGCATCGTGGCCGCCTATAAGGCCAATGATCTGTCGGAGCTGAACGCGCTGCGGGTGCTGGCCAACAAGGCGCTGAACGAGCTGGGGATGGGCAGTGAGGAGATCGAGATTCCCGATATCGACAAACGCATTGCCGAATTGGAGGAAGAGATCGAAAGCATCGTCAGCAAAGACCCGTATCAATACAGGTTCCTTCTCCGTGCCCCCGATCTGGTGGAACAAAAGCATGATGAGCTGAAAAAGGAGCACCGGGAATATGAAGAAGCACGCCAACAGCTGCAGGCCCTTCTGGACGATCTGATGCAGCAGGGAGGTGCAAAATGGGTACTGAACTGAGCATCACCAACGGTCAGATGATCGCGCTGACGGAAAAGGAAATGATCAAGCCGCTGATTCGAGAAATCCACCTGTTTGATTCCTATATCGCCGGCACAACGCATCTGGAAGACCCCTCTGTACTGGAGAACATACCGGAAGGCATGAAGCTGCGCCTCCGCCGGGAAGACAACAAGTTTGACAGCAATGCCATATTGATATTGAACGAACAGGGGAAAAAGATGGGCTATGTGCCGGAAAAGGACAATATCATTTTTGCCCGTTTGATGGATGCCGGAAAAATGCTGAACGCGAAGGTAAAAAAGACAGAGCATCACGGCAGCTTCATCAAGGTAGCCATTGGCATATTTCTGGTGGATTTTTGATACGGCACCCCCGCTGCCGGCTGTTTCACGATCAAAATCCATCATGGAGCAAATCGGCTCATCATCGACCCTGCCCACATGACAAAGGCACGATCTCCGTCTGTAGGGAGATCGTGCCTTTTGTTGATGGTATAAAAGCCGCTCCCGACAGGAACGGCTTTGATCGGACAGGATCAGGCGTTGTAGGTTTCCTCGTCCAGCTTGTTTTCGGTCTTGGCGACCACAATAGCAGCCACGGAGTCACCCACGCAGTTCAGGCTGGTCACCAGCATCTCGATGGGACGGTTGATGGCCAGGATCAGGGCGTAACCCATCATAGCAGCTTCACCGGTGAAGCCAACACCGCTCAGGATGGTGAAGAGGATGATCGCGCCCGCACCGGGAGCAGCGGGAGTGCCGGCCGAGGCGATCAGGGCCAGCGCCATGATCATGATCAGCTGGGGAATGGACACAGCGTAGCCGCCCACACCGGCAAGGAACAGGGTAGCCACCACCTGCATGATGGCCGTGCCGTCCATGTTGATGGTCATGCCCAGAGGCAGCACATAGCTGGCGATCTGGTTATCTACGCCCAACTCCTTGGTGTTGGTATCAATGTTCAAAGGCAGGGTCGCGGCGCTGGAGGAGGTGGAGAAACCAAACACCATCACCTTGAAGATCTTCTTGATGAACTTGATGGGATTCAGTCTGGTCAGCATGGTCAGCAGCGCGGGGTAGCACACAAACAGGTATACCAGTAGCAGCGCCACCGTCAACAGTACATAGCTCAGGGCAGGCATCAGGTAGGTGATGCCGTAGGTAGCAAAGGTACGGCACAGCAGCATGAAGATGGCGACAGGGCCGAACTTCTCAACCACAAAATTCAGGAACACCACAATGATATTGCTCAGTTCCTTGCACAGCTTGTGCATGGTGCTGCCCTCGCCCATGCCCAGCTTGTTCATGCACAGACCGGTGCCGACAGCCAGGAACACCACGGCCAGCACAGCGTTGTTGACGCTGAAGGTTGCACCGATGTTGCTGGGAATGATGTTCAGGATCACATTCAGCGGGTTGCTGCCGGTGGAGCCGGAAGACGCGCTCAGGCCCTCCACCACGATGTTGAACATACCGGCGCTGTAGCACACCAGACCGACGACGCCGGCAATGATCAGAGCCACAACGCTGGTGAGCAGGAAAACACCAAAGGTTTTGGCAGACACACGACCCAGGGTCGATGCATCGGAAATGTTGCCAATGGCAATCACGATGGAGCTGAACACCATCGGCACGATGACCAGCTGCAGGCTGCGGATAAACAGCTGACCGATGATATAGAACAGGCCGATGGCCTTTTCCGCACCGGCGGCGGTGATATCCTGGAACAGCAGGTTGTTGATGGTCTTCCAGGTGTCAGAGGTAGCGCCCAAGCTTTCACGGATGCTCATGAAGATGAGGCCTGCAACGATGCCCAGCACCATGGCAGCCAGCATTTTCACAGCCAGCTTGTTGTTCTTGGATTTCATGATGTTTCCTCCTGTCTTTGGTTGAGTTGAAAAATGCTCAAATCTTCAGCATTTTATCAGGAATGATCCCAAAAAGCAAGAGAAAACACTAAATTTGTGCTGTATCGTATGCGCACCCGGAAAACGCAGCGGCAAAAAGCCGCAGAACGGCTGACACGAAATCATCATCTTGTATCGTCTGGAGGAGCATGGTATAATTCTTTCGGTACAGAAGAAGAAAAGTGTTAAAATAGCCCTGTTTTCAGGGCGGAGCAACGCCTGTGCCGCCGTCCGCGCGAGGCGGCTCGGAGCATTCCACAAGAAACGAGGTTTTATGCAAATGATCAAAAAACTGACAGCGCTGCTGCTGGCAGCCATGATTGCGCTTCTGGCCGTGTCCGCAGGAGCAGAGGCATTGTCCGCGGAAGAGGACGCCCCCGTTTTCCAAACGCTTCCCATCTATTATCACAGCAGTACGTTGGAAAAAACGCTTGACGTTGCTTTCTTCAACGGCTGCATGGACATCCCCTATTGTTCTGCCGAAACGGCGGCCGAGCTGCTCTACGCCTTGAACGGCTACAACATGCGATACGGCTTCACCACCTACCGGCTGCTGGAGAATGCCGGCATGCTTTCCCGCCTGGATGAAGACGGCATGGACATTGAGGTGTTTTACATGCTGCGGGAGAACGGTTCCTTTGTGCTCATCAACCATGAAGAAAACCTGATCTGGATCAACGACCGCGACCTGTTTGCGGCGCCCTCCTTTGCCGTCTCCGGCGGCGACCTGGTCACCGCCAGCGGGCTTTGCTACAACGATGACGGTTCCGTCCGTTGGAACGATGCCCGGGACATTCCCTTTGCAAACCTCTATCGCCGCGTTGCAAGCCAATCCTATAAGCGCGAGGGCGAGGTCACGGAGATCCTGCTGGACGACTATAACATCCGCATCGAGGCCTACGACGGCCATTTCTATGTGCCACTGGCGACCCTGTCCGATCTTTTGCTGCCCTGCCCTGTCACCTACAACGGGGAGGCCCTGTTTGCCCTCCGGCAAGGGCTGGATCAGAAACGTGTCAACGCCGACGGCCTCACCCAATACGATCTGTATTATCGTCCCGGTGCGCGGCAGCGCAGCGAGGAACTGGCCTGTTTTACCTACAATGAGCTGTGCCTGATGCTGGATCATTGTTACGGTCTTCGGGAAGAGCATGGCGCGCTGAACGGATTCAACAACTATTTTATCGCCAGCGGTCTGGAAGCAGGCTTGAACAATACCGATCCCCAAGTGTTTACAGATGCTTTGAATCAGGTGCTGGCCGGCAACTTCGGCGACCTGCATTCCGGTCTGACCTATCTGTCCTCCTATGCCGGAAGTGACTATACGGTCTCCCATCAAAACAGCTCCATTACGCTGACGGACTACAACCGTGTCCTCAGCCGTTTTCTGAAGGCCCGTGCGGAAAGCGGGATCGCCATCGGCGATAACATTCAGGATGGCTATTATGAGATCGGCGATACCGCCTATGTCACCTTTGACTCCTTTGTCAGCGCCACCCACGACTATTACGATCCTGACCTGGCCGATCAGCTGGAAGATCTCTACATGTCCGATACCATCTCGCTGGTCATCTGGGCCCACCAACGCATTCACCGGGAAGGCAGCCCGATCCGCAAGGTCGTCATTGACCTGTCCTGCAACACCGGCGGTCATCTGAACGCCTGCATGTACATTGCCGCCTGGGTGCTGGGCGCCGCCAACCTGAGCGTCGAAAACGTGACCACCGGCGCGCAGTATACGACCGTGTACTGGGTGGATGTGAACCTGGATGGTCAGTGCCTGGAAGACGATGAACTGGGTGTGGATCAGTTGGACGTCTACTGTCTGGTCAACGGCAGCTCCTTCTCCTGCGGCAATCTGCTGCCCACCCTGTTCAAGCAGGATGGGCGTGTGACGCTGCTGGGACAGACCACCGGCGGCGGCGCCTGCGTGGTCCGCAGCACCTCTGCCGCGGATGGCACGCTGTTTGACATCTCGGATTATCACCGCCTTTGCATCGTCAAAAACGGCACCTTCTACAGCATTGACCGCGGTGTGGACGAGGATATCCCCCTGCGCAAGCCTGCCTCGTACTATGACCGTGCCGCGCTGGCGGAATATCTGGACACCATCCGCTGACCGCCTTTCCCCTTCGGCAAAGAAAGCAAAAAAGGACACCGCCATGGATCCAATGGCGATGCCCTTTTTTCGTAAGCCCGGTCAGCCGGAGATCTTCTCCAGCAGGGACAGCACGGTAAGCACCTGTTCTTCCGTCACGATCGGCGAGGGAATGTTTTGCTCCGCGCAGGCAACAAAATGGCTCAGCTCGCGATAGAACCAGCCATTGGCGGGAAGATTTGCCCCGCCGGGGATCATGACCGGATCGGTGGTATCATAAGTCACGGTCTGCCCGGCGGCGTCATAGCCCCGGACGGATGCGCCGTCATAGATGAGCATGCCGCTTTCAAAGCTGACCCGCCAGCGCGCGGTAAAGGGAATGCAAGCGTTGAACCACGCGGCCTCCGCGGAGGCGGTCATGCCATTTGCCCACTTATAGATAAGACGGCACTGCGTCGGAAGGCTTCCGTCGGCGTGTTCGGCGGCGGTAAAGACTTCGCCGGGCGCGCCGAACAGGCTGACCGCCAGATCGAGATCGTGAATGTGCAGATCAAAGGGCAGCAGACCGCTCTTTTCCTTCTCCATCAGCCAGGAGCCCTGCGTCCACGCGGGGCGGGCGCTCAGCCGCTCAAACACCGCGTCCACCGGCGCGCCATAGGTCTTTTCTTCGATCACCCTGCGCAGGACCGCCGTTTCCGGGGTGAAGCGAACCACCTGCGCGACATACAACTGTCGTTGGGCGGCTTTGGCCGCGTCAAACATTTGCCGCCCATCCGCAAGGCTCAGGGCGCAGGGTTTTTCACAGATCACATGCAGGCCGCAGGCAAACGCCTGCAATGCCAGCTCCTTGTGCAGATAGGTGGGCACGCAAATATCCGCCGTGTCGACCTTTATCGCCTGCGCGGCCTCGTAAATCGAAGCAAAGCACGGAATGCCCCAGCCTTGAGCGGTATCGCGATCCTGCTGCGTGGTTCCCACCAAGGCGGCGACCTGCACGCCGTCCATTTGACGATAGTTGTTGTAATGCGTTGTTCCCATGCCGCCGGCACCGACAAGCAGGATATTCATCTGATCTTCCTCCCGATAACAGCACTCCCCCGCCGCAAACAACGATCCGTCTGCCACGGGGGAGGATGTGATTTTCTTTTTCAATGATTATAAAGCAATGCCGTGAGAACGGAAAAACGCCGCGCTGTCGCGTACCGCCCGGTTCACCTCTTCGAGGTTGGAAGGACCGGCTGCCGTGAACTCGATCTCCACCGAGAAGGGGCTGTTGTTGCCGTTTTGATCCAGCACACCAAAGATGCCGTCAAAATCGATAGAACCCTTGCCGGGAGCGGGGAAATTCCACTCGTCCACGGCACCGGCCTTGTCCTTGATGTGCAGGAACGCCACATCATTCACGCAGGCTTTCAGGTCTTCCACGGGGTCGACCCGACCGTAAAAAACGACGTTTGCCGTGTCATAGTTCACCTTGACCCGGTCGCTGTTTACCTTGCGCACGATCTAAGCCAGACGGACGCCCGTGCCGTGATCCTTCCCGTGCGTTTCCAGCACCAGCATCATGTCCGCCGCCCTGAGATCGGGCACAAAGGCTTCGATGCAGCGCACCGTTTCATCCAGATCGGCCTCGTGCCCATCCCGGATGTGCGCCTCGCCGATGGAGGACACGATGTAGCGGCAGCCGAAAAGCTGCGCCAGACGGATGTTGTCGCGAAAATCACGGCTGCGGGCAGGGTCGGTCAGGTTGGTGTGACCGCTCATGGCGAACGGGGTCAGGTCATGATCGCGAAGCATATCCCGCACACGCAGCAGACGGCGCAGAGGCTGATCGGGAAAAACATGCTCTGTCCATCCCTTGGTGGCCGTCAGTTCCATATAACGGAAGCCCGCCCGCGCGGTGCCCTCGATGGCATCCTCCAGAGAAAAGCCATGATAGCTGTTGGAATTCATTGCAACGATTCTGTCCATGGTGCTTCTCCTCACGCGTTGATGGTCACGGTGCGGCCCGTTTCGGCGGATTCGGCGGCGGCAAACACGGCACGCATGGCCGGCAGCACGCTCTCGGCGGAAATGTACGGCTGGATCGGATCGATCAGATGCGCCACAAACAGATCGATGATGCCCGAGCTGGTCTGATTGTCGTTGGTCTGGATCTGATCGACATCATAGTATTCGGTCGTGCCGTCGCGCCTGCCCAGCACGATGCTGTGCGCGGGGTCGTCATAGATGCGCAGTACGCCCTCGGTGCCAAACAGCACGGTCGAGTTGTCCTCGCCGCTGTAATCGGTCCAGGAGGCCGTCATGGTGCCCACCGCGCCGCCGCTCATCTGATAAATGCAGATGGCATTGTCATCCACCGAGATGGGCTTTCCATCCGGCGTTTTCTTGTCGAGCGAGCCGAGGTAAGCGGTGACTCCGGTGACCGTCTGCCCCAGCAGATACTGGATCAGATCCGTTTTGTGCACGCCCAGGTCGGCCATGGCGCCAAACGCGGCATGGGTCTTGTCAAAAAACCAGGTGCCGCTGCCGGAATCCACGCTCCAGGTCTCCGGGCCGCCGTGACGGAAGGCGGTGGTAAAGGTGATCACTTTGCCGATCGCGCCGCTGCGGATCAGCTCATACGCCTTCCGGTGTGCCGCCGCCAGCCGCTGGTTTTGACCGATCATAAGCACCTTGCCGCACTCCGCGGCGACACGCACCATCTCCTCACAATCGGCAAGGGTGATGGCCATCGGCTTTTCGCAAAGCACGTGCTTGCCCGCCTTCAGGGCGGCAATGGCCATCTGCGCGTGCGCGGCATTGGCCGTGCAGATGCTGACGGCGTCGATCTGCGGATCGTCCAGCATGCTTTCAAAAGTATCATACGCCACAGCGCCGTACTGAGCCGCAAGCCCCGCCGCGCGCCCGGCGTTGAGGTCAAACAGGCCCCAAATCTGTGCATCCGGGTTCGCCTGATATTCCGGCAGGTGGCGGACCTGGGCGATCTTGCCGCAGCCCGCAATGCCAACACGAATCATAGGAGCACCTCATTTCCGAATCTGAATTATTTTTCTTTCTTCTGCAGCATGACGGCGGCCACCACGATGAAGCCCTTGAAGGCCTCACGCAGGAAGGGCGGTACGCCGATCAGGTTGAGCAGGTTATTCATGACGGCGATGATGAGCATGCCCAGCACCGTGCCCAGGATGGAGCCCTTGCCGCCACTCATGCTGGTGCCGCCGACCACGACCGCGGCGATGGCATCCATTTCGTAGCCGCTGCCCGCGTTGGCGTAGTCCATGCTGCCGATACGGGCGATCTGGATGACCGCGGTGATGGCCACCAGCACGCCGGACAGCACATAGATCAGGGTCTTTACACGCTCGACATTGACACCGGACAGGCGGGCCGCGCGCTCATTGGAACCGATGGCATAGACATGACGGCCAAAGGTCGTCCGCTTGGAGACGATGTGCAGCAGCAGCGCGATCACAAACCAATAGATGATCGGCAGAATGATCTCACCGCCGATGCGGGTGTTGGCAATGGCCAGGAAATCTCTGGGCACCTTCACGCCGACCGTCTGCATGAACTGCTGCGTCACGCTGCGGCAGATTTTCATCATGCCCAAAGTGGCAATGAAGGCGGGAATTTTGCTGCGCGCGATCAGCACGCCGTTGATGCCGCCGATGGCCGCGCCGGCCAGCAGCGCCGCCGCGATGCCGATGATGAAGGCGGGAACGCCGGTAATGCCGACAGCCGTCAGCACGCCCGCCGCGTTGCTGTTGATGAGCACCATCATGATGGCGCCGACCGCCACCAGCGTGGAACCGACCGCCAGATCGATACCGCCGGAGATGATGACAAACGTCATGCCCAGGGCGACAATGCCGACGCCGGCGTTGTTGCGCAGGATGTTGATCCAGTTTTTGCCCCAGTTGGTAAACCATTCACCGAAGCTGGCGTAGTTGAAGCCCAGCGCGATCGTCTGGATGATGATCATCAGGATCAGCACGGTGCCGGTCGAAATGAGGGGATTCTCCTGCCATTTGTCGATAAACCGGTGAAGGGGATTTTTGCGTTTTTCAATCGTCATAACAATCTTCCTCCGGGATGGATGTAATATCATTTATCGCTTTGGGTGATCAGCCGCCGGTGGCCATGCGCATGATGTTATCCTCTGTCATGGTGCTGCCGGAAACCTCGCCGCAAATATCCCCGTGGTACATGACCAGGGCGCGTCCGCAGACACGGATGATTTCTTGCGCTTCGTTGGACAGCACCACCACGGCAACGCCCTGCCGGGCCAGCTGCAGAATGATATCGTAGATCTCTTCCTTGGCGCCGACATCAACGCCCTGCGTCGGGTTATCCAGCACTAGCAGTTTGGGCTTGGCCATCAGCCATTTGGCCAGCACGACCTTTTGCTGATTGCCGCCGGAAAGGCTGCCGATGGGGTCGGAGGGCTTGCCCATTTTGATGCGCAGATCCTCTTTTTGCCGGTTGAAGGCGGCCCGCTGACGGATCCTGCTGATCAGGCCGAAACGCCTAAGCTGCTTCATGGTGATGATGGTGCCGTTATCGAGGATGTCCATATCCTTGATGATGGCGTTTTCCTTGCGGTTGCGCGGCACATAACCGACACCCAGCTGCATGGCATGCTGAATGGAGCGGATCGCCGTTTCCTTTCCGGAAAGGAAGATCCTGCCGCTGTATTTGTTCATATCGCCAAAGACGGTGCGGAAGACCTCGCTGCGTCCGTCGCCCAGCAGACCGGTGACGCCCAGCACCTCGCCGGCATGCACCTGCATGTTGATGTGGCGGTAGCAGGGCTCGAGGGTCAGATCCTCCAGACGAAGGACCTCCTCGCCCCGCGCGGCGTTTTGCTCCAGCGCGTCCATGCGCACATCATGTCCTACCATGTCATGTGACAGCGCGGCAATGGTGGTATCCTTGACATCGCCGGCGGAAACCATGTTGCCGTCGCGAAGCACCACGTATTTATCGCAGATCTCCATCACCTCGCGCAGCTTGTGCGAGATGAAGATCACGCCGACATTTTGCTTTTTGAGGGAACGGAGCATATCAAAAACGCGCTCGATCTCCGGATCGGTCAGGGAGGTGGTGGGCTCATCCATGATGATTATGGAAGCGTCCATCATCAGCGCGCGTGAAATTTCGGTAATCTGTTTATAGCTGGCATCCAGGGAGGCCACCTGCACCGCGGGGTCGATATCAATGTTCAGCCTGCGGAACAGTTCCCTTGTCTGCTTCAATTCTTCCTTGTGGTCGATCAGTCCGGCTTTGGAGACGATCTCCCTGCCGATGAACATGTTTTCGTACACGGGCAGATCGTTGATCAGATTCAGCTCCTGATGAATGAAAGCGACCCCGGCATTCAGGGACTGTGCCGGAGAAGCAAAGGTGACAGGCTTTCCGTCCAGCAGGATCTGGCCAGCATCGGGGCGAAGGACACCGCCCAGGATATTCATCAGGGTCGATTTTCCGGCGCCGTTCTCTCCCAGCAGGGCGCAGATCTCACCGGATTCCAGTGAAAAATCCACCTTTTTGAGTACGTCATTGGCGCCGAAGGATTTTACGATCCCCTTCATGGATAGATTCATGGCTTCACATCCTTGTTTGCCCCCGGGCACGCAGCACGGTATGTTCAGGGGCTCTTGTTTCTTCTTGTTTTCGGCAGTAATACGGGGTTGCGCCTCTGGGCTTCCCCGGAGGCGCAACGGCTTGTCCGCGTTTTAGGGACTGCCCCCCGAAGGAGGCAGTCCCTGCTTATTTGCGTTCAGATCAATAGATGGTGTTGCTGGGATCGAGGTAGCTTTCCACGTTTTCGCTGCTCACGATCTGGGAGGGGATGACGGTCACGGCCTCAACGGGCTCGCCGGCCAGCTTGGCCAGGGCAACGTCGAAGCAGTCACGGATCATCAGGGGGCTGTACAGAGAAGAGCTGACAGCGATGTCCTTGTTCTCGGCGATCATGGCGAAGTATTCCTGGCAGCCGCCGCCGCCGGTGATGGCCTTGATGTCGGTACGGCCGGCATCTTCGATGGCCTGCAGAACACCGATGGAGGTTTCGTCATCCAGGGAGTACACAGCGTCGATCTGGGGATTGGCGGCCAGGATATCGGCGAAGTCCTTCAGACCGTCTTCACGGGTGAACTTGGTGGCGTATTCGATGACCTTCAGTTCGGGAGCGATTTCCTTGATGGTCTCGTTGAAGCCGGCCATGCGCAGCTCAGAAACGGAGCCGCTGGTGGGAACGGGCAGCGCCACGACGGTAGCGGTGGGGCCGACCTTTTCCACGATGAACTTGGCACCGGCCACGCCCATGGACTTGTTGTCGCCGGTGACCTTCAGGATGCCGTCAGCGTCGATGTCCATATCGAAGGCCACAACGATGAGGCCCTGATCGATGGCGTTCTGCACGGGCACTTCCATGCCGGTCCACTGGGGAGCGATGACCAGGATCTTGGCGCCCCACAGGATGGCTTCATCCATCTGGGTGGTCATTTCTTCGGCGTTGCTGGAGGTGGTGAGCTTGTACTCGATGGTGCCGGCAGCAGCCAGTTCCTTGGCATAGGCTTCAGCCTGATAGGTGATGCCGCTGACCCAGCCATGCGTCATGACGGGCACGAGCACGCCGACCTTGACGGGAGCATCGGCCGCGAGGGCGGGCAGAACGCCCAGACACATCACGAGAGCGAGAACCAGAGCGAGAACCTTTTTCATGAGGGATCCTCCTTCAGAAAATGAATTTCAGAGACCTGTACACCCGTTTTCTTCTTATTTCATGTCGATTTCGGGCGTACAATTCCCTTTTAAGGCATTTTATAATATTGCCTGTCAAAAGTCAATGATTTGTACTGTTGTTACATTTTGTTACATTTTTCTTCCCATTCCGCACAAATGGACAAAAAAAGAGAGGGCTCCCGCGCTCTCTTTGTTGTTTTTTATGTGGATTCGCGCACGATCAGCTCATGCGGAAGATAGATGCTGCTTTGACGGACCGCCCCGCCGATGCGGTCCAGCAGCAGCTGCATGGCGGTGGAGCCGATCTGCTCCCGCGGCTGCGCCACGGTGGTGATCTGCGGCGTGAGCTGCGTACAGAGCTTGATGTTATCCACGCCGATGACGGCGATATCGCCGGGAACGCCGAGCCCCCGGCTCTGGATGGCGCGGATGGCCCCCGCAGCCACATGATCCGAAATGGCAAACACCGCGCGGGGGATCTTGTCACCCTGCAAAAAGCTCTGCATGCCGATAAAGCCGCTTTCATAGGAATAGCTGGCGCGGTAGATGGGCTTTTCCCGTCGGGATTCGCCCGCCGCCTTCAGAGCATCGGTAAAAGCTTTTTCGCGCAGGCGGGTGGAAATGAAACGGTTGGCGGAGGACAGCATGACAATGTCATCATAGCCCCGCTGCAGCAGGAATTCGGTCGCCTGCCGCCCCACCGCGTAGTTATCGACCGAAACGTGGATGATCTCCGCCGCGTCCGCATATTCGCAGCACTGCACGGTGGGAAAACGCTCGGCGATGCTTTGCATCTCCTCCGCGGGCAGGACGGAGGACAGGAAGATGACGCCGTCCGCCTGCCGGTTGTGCAGGATGCGCATGATTTCCCTTTCGCGCTCCACCATGGAGTTGGTGGCCGCCACCATCAGGGTATAATCGTTTTTCAGCGCGGTGTCGTTGAGACCGCTGATCACATCGCTCATGAAGCTGTTGCGGAAATCGGGCAGCACCACCAGGATGCGCTGTGTGCCGGCGGCGTATTGGGCGCTGCGGTTGATCACCAAAGAGTACCCCAGCTTTTCGGCGGCTTCGTTGACCTTGTTCACCGTTTTGCGGGAGACTTTTTCGGGCGTATTCAGCACGCGGGAGACCGTTGCGGTCGATACCCCGGCTTCGGCAGCGACGTCCCTGATGGTCGGCATGGCTTCCTCCTGTGATACAGAAAACAGCAGCATTGGAGCGGATAATCTGCTTTCATTATATGAATGCCGCGGCAAATGTCAATGTTTCGGCAGTGAAGGACGAACGGCATCGGCAGGAAAAGATACAAAAAGTTTATTTGTGTTTTGTTCTTGATTTCATTTCCCTCTTACACTATAATGGAACCAGAGTAACGGGCTTGTTTTGCCTGTTGCGGGATATTTATACAGCATCATATAGAAAGGGATGACAAGCCCATGAAACTCGGTCTCGTCAGTGCCATTCTGGACGGATGGAATTTTGATGAAATGGCTGCCGCCGCCGCCAAGGCGGGCTATACCTGCGTGGAGGTCGCCTGCTGGCCCGTCGGCAAAGCCGAACGCCGCTATGCCGGCGTCAGCCACATCAATGTGGATACGCTTGATGACGCGCAGGCCGCGCACATTCACGAAGTCTGTGCCCAATACAATCTGGAAATTTCCGCCCTCGCCTATTATTCCAACTGTCTGGACAGCAACCCCGACAAGCGGGAGACCAGCATCCGGCACCTGCTGAAGGTGATCGACGCCAGCGCGGCGTTGGGCGTCAACCTGGTCACCACCTTCATCGGACGCGACCAGTATAAAAACGTGGAAGAGAACCTGCAGCTTGTCAGCGAGATCTGGCCGCCCATCCTGGAACACGCCAAGAGCAAGGGCGTGCGTGTGGCCATTGAAAACTGCCCCATGCTCTTTGGTCCCGATCAGTGGCCGGGCGGACAGAACATCATGACCACGCCCGACCTGTGGCGCAAAATTTTTGCCCTTCTGCCCTATGACAACTTCGGTCTGAACTTTGATCCGTCCCACTTTGTGTGGCAGATGATGGACTACATCAAGCCCATCTATGAGTTCAAGGACAAGCTGTTCCACATCCACTTCAAGGACATCAAGCTGTACCCCGACCGTCTGAACGAGGTGGGCATCATGGCCTATCCCCTCTCCTACATGAGCCCCAAGCTGCCGGGTCTGGGCGATGTGAACTGGGGCAAGTTTGTCTCCGCGCTGACCGATATCGGCTATGACGGCCCCGCCTGCGTGGAGGTGGAAGACAAGTCCTTTGAAGGCACCCGGGAAAAGATCCTCGATTCGCTCCGCCTGTCCTGCAAGTGCATTTCGCAGTACATGCCCTGACAAGAGCGGCATGATGGGAAGCGGCCCAAAAAGCCGCTTCTTTTTTTGTTTTTTCTCTTGAAAGGCCGAAAAAGATGTGATATGGTAATAGACAGAAGATGTATACAACACCATAGACCGCGTTTGGAGCTGCCCGCCGCGACTGCAAAACGCGATCATCAAGGAGCGGTCATATGGATGCCTTCTGTCCGATCTTGTATGGAAAAAAGAATATCAATGCCGGATTTTTCGATCAGACAGCGTTTGACGAAAAATTTGAGATCGAGCCGGAGAACGATTTCGTCCGGAATCTTTATCATATTGAAAACAAATACCTGGTTCCCGTGCTGTCGGGCGGCTTCCGGGACATGGTTGCCTATTGCAGCAAAAACCTGATCCATCCCGCCGACCGGAATTACGATGCGCTGATGGACCCGGACACCATGGCGGAGCGCTTTGCCCGGGCCGAGGACGGCATGCTGCGCGCGCAGTTCCGCCACAAGCTGGTGGACGGCTCCTACCGTTGGGTGCGGTACATCGGCCTCACCGGCGAGGAGCGCGGCGTACCCGCGGGAAAGATCTATTTTTACATCTATGACGTTCAGAACCAGATGGACCGTCTGGAGGGGCGCACCCACAGCACCCTGTACAAAAAAGACCGCGACTCGCTGACGGGACTGAGGACCCCGGAGGACTTTTTTCCCGCCCTTGCGGAAAAAGCAGCTCACAGCTGCAATACCGCCAAATGGTGCTGCGTCGCCATCGATATTCAGCATTTTACGGTGTTCAACGCCTGGTTCGGGCACGAAAAGGGCGACTACCTTTTGTCCCGCATCGGCAGCTATCTGTCCTCGCTGGAAGACACATAGGACGCGGTGGCGGCTTACTTCGGGCGGGATAACTTTGCCGTTTTTCTCCGCCATGACCAAAAAAAGATCGAGGAAATATACACCTCGATCCGCCGCCTGATCTTTTCCCATGCCAATGTGGCGGGCTTTTTGCCGGCCCTGGGCGTATATGTGCTCAAGGAAGGCGAAAAGCCCGGCCTGCAGATCTATGACAACGCCCACCTTCCCCTGGAGGACGCCAAGAAGAATTATACCGAGCGCGTCCGTTATTTTGACTCCACCGGATATGAAAAGACACGGAAGAATTTTGAATTCCTGACCGATTTTCAACGGGCCATCCGCGAGGAGGAGATCACCTTTTACCTGCAGCCCCAATGCCGCGTTGCCGACGGAAAGATCGTGGGCAGCGAGGTGCTGGCCCGCTGGGTGCGCAAGGACGGCACCGTCATGACCCCCGGAAGCTTTATCCCCTTTCTGGAGGCTAACGGCTTTATCACTGAGCTGGACAAGCACATCTGGGATCAGGCCTGCCAATGGATCCGCAGCCTGATGGACCGCGGCCTTGACCCCCTGCCCGTATCGATCAATGTATCGCAGATCGACCTGCTGAGCATGGATGTGGCGGAATACCTGGGCTCCCTGACGCGGCAGTACAGCATTGCCCCCGAATACATCAAGGTGGAGATCACGGAATCCGCCTACGCGGAAAACTATGACACCATCTCCGCCGCCGTCACAGCGCTGAAAAAGCGCGGTTTTACCGTGTATCTGGACGATTTTGGGGCGGGGTATTCCTCCCTGAACCTGCTGGACAAGATCCATGTGGATCTGATCAAGCTGGACATGCTGTTTATCAAAAAGGATACCCGTCTGGACAAAAAGGGCATCAGCATTGTGGAATCCATCTTTGGCATGAGCAAAATGCTGGGGCTGCCCGTCATTGTGGAGGGCGTGGAAAACGAGGAACAGCTGCGGTTTTTGAAAAATCTGGGCTGCCGCTACGCCCAGGGGTATTATTTCCACAAGCCCCTGCCCATGGACGCGTTTGAACAGCTGCTGGCGGAGGGCAGCCGCATCGACCGCGGCGGGCTGGGAAAAACGACCTCCGGCTTTTTCCGCGCGCAGGAATTTTTGCGGGAAAACATGTTTACGGAAAGCACGCTGAACCGCATTCTGGGCGCGGTGGCCTATTATGCCCTGGAGGGCGACAACATCACCATCACCCGCTTCAACGGGCCCTTCCGCAGCGCCATCGGCGATACGCAGATGGATCACCGCATCGTCAATATTCAAAACTTTGTAGTGCCGCAGGATCACCCCGCACTGTATGAGGCGCTGCGGCGTGCCGAGCAGAACACCGCCGAGGGCGGACGGTGCGAGATCCGCTTCATCAAGTCCGACGGCAGCATTTTCTGGTTCCGGATGCAGTTCTATTTTCTGCACGGCGATGAAAACCGCAAGCTGTTCTTTGGGCAGGTGGAGGACATCACCGGGCAGCGGGAGCAGACCCTGCACTTTTTTGACGTGCTGCGCCGACAGGCGGATGTGACCATGTGCATCGAATTGGACCGCAACCGCATCCAATATGTCACCGGCGAAAACACCCTCTATCAGCCCGACCTGCCCTCCATTGCGCTGGACCAGAGCGTGCAGCAGACGGCGCAGAACCGCATCCCATTGGAAAAGGACCGTCAGGCCTTCCTTCACTTCTTTGACAAGGACCGCCTGCGGGAGGCGTATAACAAGGCCATCTACCACGAGGTGCTGACCATCGCTTTCCGCCTGCACGGTTTTCCGGAGCCGGTGGAGTTTTCCACCTATTCCATCCGCTACAGCAAGGACGACGATCTGATCGTATACGCCTTTGCCAAGCGGCGGCCGACGTAAAAAAGCTTCACAAACCCGATGTTTTTGCCCGCGTCTCCGGCCCTCTTCCACCCCTCTCCCCAGCCCGCTGCCGCCTCATTTTGGATCAAAAACGCCCCTTTTTTGCCCCACCGCACCGCGTCCGGGGCGTATCCCATGATTGCCGTAAAGGAGGACGACCCCACATGAAAAAATGGCTTTGCACCCTGCTGTGCCTGTTGCTGTCCCTCTGCCTGGCGGCCGCCGCGGAACAGGCGCCCTTTGCCTACCTGCACGACCCCACCCTCAACCCCTCCGCCATGGCGGACATCGTGGCGGACCCCCACGCCGTGTACGGCTTCTCGCCCAGCCCCGAAAGCAAGCGCCTCGGCTCCTATGCGGAGTTTGACTGGACCGACCCCGAGTTTGTGGCCCGGGCACGCCAGGAGCGCCTCGATTATCACGAATCGCTCTTTTCCCTCTACGACCTGATGCAGCAGATGGAGTTTGCCGGCTGTACATTGGAGGAGATCGCCCGTGCCGTCAGCCACGAGCGCAACATGCTGCGGCTTGATGCCTACCGGGATAACCCCGAGGGCCTGGCCGCCGTCCTGGCCAGCAATCTGGCATCCTACGGCAGCGAGGAAGGCCCCACCGCCGATTCACTGTACGAAAAATACGGCAGCTGGGAGACCGTGCTGGAAAAAGCCTTCAGCATCAACAGCGGCATGGACGCCGTCTGCGGCCTGTATGACGATTTCTATTATGTGTATGTCAAATCCGGCCAGGTGGCGGATGACGGTCTGACCAAGGGACGGTAAAAAACGGCGTTTTCCCCACAAAAACAGCTCCGGCGGCGCTTTTTTGCCCCCGGAGCTTTCTTTTTTTGCCTGAATGCGATCAGATACTGAACCGCGGATCGGCGTCTTCATCCAATGCGCAGCGGGCACCCAGCACCTTGCAAACGATCCTCAGCAGGTCCTTTTCATAGCTGGTAATGTACATGTCCTTGCGGTAACAGAAGTAAAAATGCCGTTCATAATGCGTATCGCGGATGTTATAAATGTTCACGCGCGCCCTGTCGGGCATCGTCTCGGGCACATACACCTTCGGCACCAGAAAGACCGCGTCTGATCTCGCAGCAATGGCCTTGGCCGTTTCCATGCTGTGCGTTTCCAGCAGAATACGCGGCTGAATGCCGTTTTCTTCAAACAGGCGGTTCTGCGTCGCGCGTACGCTGTGATCCCCGGTCATGGCCACAAACACCTCGTTTTGCGCGTCCGTGATGTCGATCGTGCTGCCATCCGGATACTGCTTGGCCAGGCGTGTAGTCTTGGCGGCGATCAGCACCAGCTGCTCATTTTCGATCAGCATATAGTGCAGATGATTGCGCTTGCTGGTGGTGGTGATGAACGCCACATCACACATGCCCTCGCTGATCATGTGCTCCAGGCGTCCGCTGCCTTCCTCGCACAGCTTGATCTTTACATGCGGGTACATGCGCACAAATTCCGGCAGCACGTTGGGCAGCAGCTGCATGCCGCGCTGGGTGGAAATGCCCAGCCGGAACTCGCCGTACACCACTTCCTTGGAATCCGCCACCCTGGAGTGCAGATTGCTGTCCATTTCCAGCATCTGCTGACCGGCCTCCAGATACAATTGCCCGGCATAGGTCAGCAGCAGGCGGCTTCCCTTGCGCTCAAAGATCGGCGCCCCCAGCTCCTCCTCAATGCTCCTGAGCATCTGGGACAGTGCCGGCTGTGAAATATACATTTTTTTGCTGACTGCTGTAATGGAGCCCTCCCGCGCGATGGCCAGCACCGTCGGGACATGCTTCAGGTTGATCATGATAAACCTCGGATCTTTCTGTGTAAAAAAACTTTTGCCGTCAGTATTGTTTAATGTCAGTATAAAAGCAGCCGCTGCAAATATCCAATGCCTTATTGGCATAATATTTATCTTAAGTGTTATAGTTCACGTTTCATTTTTTACTTTATTTACATTTCACATTTCAACTTTTGTTCATATCCTGCTCCTTTTGGGGCCGACATACCCCCTTGTGGTTTTGCTTTTTTTCTTGATTTTTCATAAGTTTTTTCTTATTTATCACATAATCGTTTCCGTATTTGATTTATGCATAACAAAGCGTTATACTTGGTATAAGTTCTTCTCTATATTCTCCATAAATGTTCACCATTCCGATCAGTGTGCCCGGTACTTCCGGGCAAAGGAGCCTTCCCGATGAAATCTCAGGAGCTGCAGTACATCCTTGCCATCGCGCGTGCGGGCACCATATCCCGCGCCGCAGAAGAACTTTTCATCACACAGCCCGCCCTCAGCCGCGCCCTCGCCTCTGTTGAGACCGATCTCGGCTCCCCCCTGTTTGAACGTCACGGACGCCAGATGACCCTCACCGCCGTGGGCAGCGTCTATCTCAAATACGCCGAGCGTATCCTCGAAATGGAAAAGCAGATGAAGACGCAGCTGCAGGAGATCATCCAAAGGCACGATGATGATTTACGCATCGCCGTCCCCATGTACTTCACCTCCCTCATCTCCTACTGCGTCTTTACCGAGTTCAACCAAAGGTATCCTTCTGTGCCGGTCAGCATCAACATTGCCGGCAGCAGCGAGATCGGCAGCGAGATCGCCAACGGCAATTCCTCGCTCGGTCTGGCGGTCCTCAAGGATAACCTGTCCGATCTTTTTGCCTACCACATCGTCGGGCAGGTGGAAACGGTCGTAGTCGTCAGCAGCAATCATCCGCTGCTGCAGCAGGCCGTGCCGGTCGAAGGGCGCCGTTACCCCTGCGTCACCTTTGAGCAGATCCGGGATTATCCCTTTGCCCGTTCCGCCGAGCATCAGCGCAGCTCCATCCTCTCCACCGCTTATTTTGAAAGGCACAACGCCAAGCCCAACATCGTCTGCCGGGTCGCCTATACCGGCTATCTGTACACCGCCGCAGCCACCGGCAGCTGCATCGCCCTGGCGCCCGGTCTGCCCATTCCGGAGGGCGGCTCCGATTTTCCCTCCGTCCGCTACCTCAGTCTGCGGGATACCTGCCTGATGGATACCCTTGCCGTCATCCGCTGCCACGAGCACAACCTTTCCGAGCCTGAAAAAGAGCTGATCGGCATGATCCGCCGCCTCTTCCAGCACGACGTTCTGTAAAATAAAAAAAGAGCTGCCCGGGGTGATATGTACCCCCAATTCTGGACAACCAGGATTGGGGGGATTTGCATGAGATACAGCAATGAATTCAAGTTAAAATGTGTGGAGATGTATCGGGAAGGGAAGTATCCAGAAACACCAGAAGGGATCAGCAAGAGAGAATTTCACAAGAAAATCAGACAATGGGTCCGAGTGGAAGAAGCAGCAGGGCCGGAAGCACTGGAGCACAAGAATCAGAACAAGATTTGGACTGCCGAAGAGAGATATGAATTGGTAGCGAAAGTATTGGCTGGTCAATCGAA
>JAZRWA010000094.1:0-16325 GCA_045599485.1 Clostridia bacterium
TATCGTTGTCGTAATCGCCAACAGCCATGACCTCGCTGATATCGATGCCGAAAGCGGCAGCAGTTTCGCGGATACCCGTTCCCTTATCGACATGAAGAGGCATGACCTCCAACTTGTGAGCGCTTGCGGATGTGAGGTAAATATTATCCATGAGGGAAAGACGGTTTCGGACTTCGGCAAGCTGCTCGTCACTTTCAAAACGGTGAATAAAGAACTTGTGGACGGGAGTGGAAAGTGCAGCATTGAGTGCTGCGCTGCCATATGCGAAGCGGACAGCATAGTCTGCGGCCAACAAAGGACCGTATTCCTTAAACGAGCTGTGGGGAGAAGATTCGCCGGAGGCGGTAACGCATTTATCTGTATAGATATAATACGAAAGATTGTATTCATCCAGAACAGTACGAACTGCGGCTGCGGTATCGTGCGGAAGGGTATGGTCGAAGAGGACTTTTCCATCGGGCATCCAAAGACGGCAGCCGTTTACGGCAATTACGGGACAGGTGATCCCGTAAGAGCGTACGGTAACAGCAGCGTGTTCGGCAAATCTCCCGGTGCAGAGAAAAAAGAGAACGCCGCGACGCTGTGCCTAAAGAATGGCATTCGTGGTTCGCTCGGTGATCTGATTGGACGGATTGAGCAAAGTGCCATCCATATCGGTAGCAGTCATTTTGATCTGCGTCATGGGGTCCTCCGGATTGAATGGGATTCAAAATCGAAAGGGGAACTGATGGAAAACTCTAGGCCATCCAGTGCGGGAAGCATGCCGTCCGTCTGTAATTGTAATCGGACACAGCAAAGAGAAAGACGTCCGGCGCGGTGATCGTGATTGAAATCACGATCGCCGTACAGATCATCTCCGAGGAGCGGATGACCGAGGTAGGCAAGATGCGCTCGGATCTGGTGTGTGCGGCCGGTGTGAAGTAACACCTGAACCTATGAAACCGTGCAGGCGCGAAGCGTATGGATTTCGGTCAGGATCTGTTGGAAGTCCTGACGCGGTGAAGCGGACACTGTGACGCGGCTGCGGATGGGATCCTTGCGCAGCCAAGCTTCGTGAAGTCCGTCATGTGGCCGTCCTTTGAGAAGACAGCGATATTCCTTAATGCCTGCATGAGTGGCGAACATGGCCTTGAGGGCGGCTTCGGCTGATTCAGTACGGGCAAGTACAAGCAGGCCGGAGGTGGGATTGTCGAGCCTGTGGACAGCCCGGAGGGTGTCATTCGGAAACTGGAGTGAAGCATAATCCAACACGGTCATGCTACCGTATTGATCTTTATCACAGCTGAGACCGGCGGGCTTGTTGATCACAAGAATATGTTCGTTTTCAAATACAATGGGAAGTTGTGCATCGCAAGTGGTATAGAGGCAGAATTCGCTTCCCGGGAGGACACGGGTGTCGCGGTTTATGCGTACACCGTTCATTTTTACATCCCTGTTCTGAAAAGATTTGCGGATGGCGCTATCTGTTAGAAGGGGAAAAGCATGTAATGCAAAAGAGCCCGCCGATATGGCAGGAACATGCATGGGAACGGTAACACAATAACGATTCACTGAAAGAATTCCTCCAACAACAGTAGTATAAGAGAGAGAAAAGGACATGTCAAGGAAGAAATAATCGAACAAAAGGACTGTAACAAACGAACACAGAAAGGAATTTTACGAACAAGTAATAATTGACAAAATGTGAAATTTGAAATGTTTTTCATATAAACCATTGATTTTTTTGAAAAATATTGTAGAATAATATATGTTATATTTACTTATCAAGGGAGGCCGACGTTATGAAATCCACCGGCATTGTCAGAAAGCTTGATGAGCTTGGACGCGTTGTATTGCCAATCGAACTGAGAAGAACCATGGATATTGCCATCCACGACACGGTTGAAATTTTTGTGTAGGAAGATAAAATTATTTTGAAAAAGTATCATCCCGCCTGTATCTTTTGCGGAGATGCCAGAGAAGTGAGCATGTTTAAAGGTAAACTGGTTTGCGCCAACTGTGTCAAGGAACTGAACGAACAGAAATGATAAAAGCTCCATCCGAGTTGCGGATGGAGCTTTTAATATGTCAGCTTTCCGGCCAGGGATAGAAACACTCATCTTCGACCAGAAATTCAACACGGCCATCGGACAGCGAAACAATGCGCTCTGTAACGCTGTCAAGATCAGCGGTACGAATCAGCAAGGTGGATTCAACGGAGGTGCCGTATTCTGCCCCTTCACTGATCACAGGTAAAGATTGAAGCGCATAGTTGAAGCGGTCCCACAGGGGATAGGGTACATCAAACAGGACACGCACGCTGTGCTCCATAACAGATACCTGTGCGGCGTCAAGGGCTGCAGCACAGCCCTTGGAATAGGCACGCACAAGACCGCCCGCGCCGAGCAGGATGCCGCCGAAATAGCGTGTAACGACTACACAGCAATTGACTACGCCGCGTGCTTTGAGCACTTCCATCATGGGCATTCCTGCGGTACCACCGGGTTCGCCGTCATCGCTGTAGCGCATGATGCCGGCATTGCGCCCAATGATATAGGCGTAACAGTTATGGGTGGCATCGCGATATTCTTCTCGCATCTGCTTGATGAATGTCAGCGCTTGTTCTTCAGTTTCACAGGGCATTGCATGCCCGATAAAACGGCTCTTGTTGATGATAAACTCGTCATCGGCCGCTTTTTTGATGGTTTTGTAACTGTCCATTTAAGCGAGCAGAAGACGGCAGTAGCTCTTTTTGCCTTTGCGGAGCAGCAAACCATCGGCACCGATCATGTCAGAGGTGATGACGTAATCAATATCGGTGATCTTGACATCACCAACGGTGGCACCGCCCTGCTGCACCAGCTTGCGGGCTTCGCCCCTGCTGGTGCAAAGACCGCAAGAGGCAAGAACCGTGGTCAGGCGGCCATCGGCCTCGAGATCCGATTTGGAAATCGTGCAGGTAGGCATATCCTGCGTGCTACCAGCACCGCCGAAAAGTGCAGCAGCAGCTTCAGCGGCTTTACGGGCTTCTTCCTCACCGTGCACGAGCTTGGTGACTTCATACGCCAGTACTTTTTTGGCCTCGTTGATCTCGCTGCCCTGAAGGGCGCCAAGACGGCGAACTTCATCCATGGGAAGGAAAGTGAGCAGACCAAGGCACTTCTCGACGTCCTGATCGTCCACATTACGCCAGTACTGGTAGAAGTTGTAGGGAGAGCACTTTTCGGCATCGAGCCAGAGTGCGCCTTTTTCGGTCTTGCCCATTTTGCGGCCGTCATGAGTGAGCAGCAGCTGGAAGGTGCAGGCGAAGCCCTTGCCGCCATCCTTGGTACGGACGAGGTTGGCACCGCCGAGCATGTTGCTCCACTGATCGTTGCCGCCCATCTGAAGACGGCAATCGTATTTGCGGTAGAGCTGGAGGAAGTCATAGCTCTGCATCAGCATATAGGTGAATTCGAGGAACGTAAGGCCGTTCTCGCTCGCCATACGGGTGGCATAACAGTCGGCCTTGATCATGGTATTGACGTGGAACTGAGGACCGATCTCACGCATGAACTCGATAAAATTGAGGTTGCGAAGCCAGTCGCCGTTGTTGACGATCAGTGCTTTGCCATCGGAAAAATCGAGAAAGCGGCCCATTTGTTCTTTGATATGGGCAACGTTGCTGTCGATGGTCTCAACAGTCATCATTTTGCGCATATCGTTTTTGCCGGAGGGATCACCGATCATGGCGGTACCACCGCCCATCAGCGCGATGGGACGATGACCGGCACGCTGCATGTGCGCCATGGCCATGATCGGGATGTAATGACCGATATGAAGAGAATCAGCAGTGGGATCGAAACCGACATAGAAGGTGGTGGGCTCCTTCAGCTGTTCATAGAGCTCTTCGGGGTAGGTAATCTGCGCAAGGAAACCGCGCTCTTTCAGTACATCAAGAATGTGCATATCAGGTACCTCCTGCGTTATTTAAGACATTCGCCCAGCAGCTCCATGCCGCGCTTGATGGAGGGAATGTCGGAATTGGAGAAATTGAGACGAAGAGTGTTTTCGTGACCGCCATCCGGGTAGAAATATGTGCCGGGCACATAGGCAACGCCCTTGTCGACCGCTTTCATCAGCATATCGGTGGCGTTGATGCCTTCTCTGAGATATGCAAAGATAAACAGACCGCCTTCGGGCTTGGTATAATGGGCGATGCCGGAAATCTGAGACAGGCCATCCATCATGCAATCCAGCTGGGCACGATAAGCGGCACAGACTGTCTCCAAATGGGGAGTCAGCAGGTCACGGCGAAGATAGGCGTCTACAATGGCTTGGTTGAGGTTGGGGGTGTGCAGGTCATCAGACTGCTTGCAGATGACACATTTGCGCATCAGCTTGGGTTCGCAAACCATGAAGCCCACGCGCAAACCGGGGGAGATGACCTTGGAGAAGCTGCCCAACAGCACCACATGACCGCAGGTATCCATGGAAGCAATGGAGGGAAGCGTTTCACCGCGATAACGCAGGGAATGATAAGGATCATCCTCCGCTACCAGAAAGTCGTACTTCTCGGCTAGCTCGGCAATGCGCTTCCTGCGTTCCGTGGGCATTGTGACGCCGGTGGGGTTCTGGAAGGTGGGGATGGTATAAAGGATCTTGGGATGATGCTTGATGACGGCTTCCTCCAGGGCGTCCACGTCGAGACCGTTATCATCGCTTTCGACAGGAACGACTTTCAGCTGGTGCAGGCGCATCGCCTGAACGGCACCCAGGAAGGTGGGATTTTCGGTCAGAATCACATCACCGGGATCAGTGACGGCATCCAGAAGAAGATTAAAAGCCTGCGTGGAACCGGTGACAGGCAGGATGCTGCCGGGTTCGGTTTTTACCATGAATTCTTTTTCAATATAGGGAACAAGCGATTCACGCAAGGACGGCAGACCCTCGGTCATACCATACTGCAGCAACACCTTGCCGTTGGAGGAAACCATTTCACGGGAAATTTCGGAAACGATTTCGTCAGGCAGAGCTGCGGGAGAGGGATTGCCGCCGCCAAAGGAAATGACGCCGGGGCGGGCTGTCAGCTTGAACAGGTCGCGGATCACGCTGCCGGAGATACCTTCAAGACGGGAGGAATAACGGCTGAAACTTTCCATAAAAAACTCCTTTCAATAAGAAAAGCCTTCCGGCTATTGCCGGAAGGCGGAATCACCGCGGTACCACTTCCATTTAACATCAAAAGATGTCCTCACAGGGAATAATCCCAAGCGCTGTAACCGGCGCACCGGCAGAGCCTACCGCAAGAATGTTTCGACACTGTGCTCACGGATGTATTCGCTCGATTGCCGTTCTCCGTTTTCACCAACCACGGAGTCTCTGAAAACGCCTAAAAGAGCTACTTCTTCCGATCATTGCAATATTATTATAAGAAATGAAAGACAGAGTGTCAAGAGAAAATTGGTTCAAATCAAAAATGCCGCCAAAGGCGGCATGAATGAGAGAAATTATTCTTCCTCTTCGTCGATGGAAGCCATGAAGAGATCAAAGACCTTCTGGCAGACATCATCATCTTCGACAGAGACATAAATGTCTTCGCCGTTATCATCCTGCTGGATCTCCAGAATGATGACATCGCCTTCGTCACTTTCGGGCTCATGACCATCTTCTTCGATAAGGCACAGCACAACGTACTCGGCGTTTTCGTAGGGAACGGTGGCCAGGTATTCGAACTTGCTGACAATGCCTTCGTCATCGGTCAGTTCGACGATGTTGTCTTCCTCGTTCATTTCCTCTTCGGGAATCATCTTGTTTTCATCAGACATGGTGTTATCCTCCTGCTTTATACTTTCCTGATAGTGAGTGGTAGCAAGATACTGCTGCAGGATGACCGCAGCAGCAACTTTATCCACATGGGTCTTACGGTCGGCACGATGCATGCCGCCTTCAATGAGGGCTTTTTCGGCAGTGACAGTCGTGAGACGCTCATCCTGCCAAAGAATGTTGAGACCAGCTTCCTGAAGCTTTTCGGCAAGTGCCTGTACCTTTTTGGCTTGGAAACCGATGGTGCCGTCCATGTTGCGCGGAAGACCGCATAACACATCCTTTGTACCGAGCTTGTCACACAATTCCTTGATGTAACGAGTATCGGGACCAAAACCGACACGCGTGTACAATCCATAGGGGGAGGCGATCATGCGCATTTCATCGCAGGTGGCGATGCCGATGCGTACATCTCCCACGTCGAGGGCAACGATCTTGCCGAAGCTCATTTGTCGAATTGCTCCTTCAGATAGAAGGAAACGAGTTCCTCGAGGATGTCGTCCCGCTCCAGACGGCAGATCAGGCTGCGAGCATTCTCGTAACTTGTAATGTAAGTGGGATCGCCTGTCAGCACAAAACCGGTGATCTGTGTAACAGGATCGTATCCCTTGGCCTGAAGGGCATTGTAAACATGCCTGAGTATCTCCCTGGCGGAGTTATCGGCAGGCTTAATCGGCTGAAGCTTGCTGGTGTTGAACGCCGTAAGAGGCTTCATTTTGGTCGTATCGCTGAAATCAGACATGATGCAACCTCCTTCCTTTTCCATTATAAGCGCAAAGCCATAAAATGGCAAGCATTGTTTTGCATAGTGTCCGCTTAGAAAGCGCCGTTTGCAATGCCCATGGTGATAGCGGCGACCTTACCGTTGACGATGCTGTAGGTCAGCGTGGTGGTTCCGCCGTCCTCTCGATGATAGGTGTATTCCACGCGGCCAGTCGAATCACTTTCGTGATAATACCGTCCTGTGCCGGCAGCAGCATCGTTATAAAGACTGCGATTTCCGGCTGCGTTGGCGACCTGGCCCATATCACGGAAGGAATCAACGATCTCGGTCAGCGTGTTGCCGATGTTGGTGCGGCGCGGTCCTGTCATCTTGGCACTGTTGGTGGAAACGTAATAGAGTGTTTGCTTGCTGCCGGAGAAGCGGGCTTCGCCCCATTCATAAGTGACGCAGAAGGTGGTTCCACTCGCACTGGAATCGTTGATTTCCTGTTGCGTGCCTGTTCCGTAAAGCTTGGTGAATTCCGAATAGGTTGTGCTGCCCACTGTGAAGGATCGGAACTGGTCGGAATCATCGCGGAAATAGTTCCGGAAGGGAATGTTGATCTTGTAGGTGCAGTTGAGTTCGTTGGAGACCTTTCCGTACTGATTGACCGCGACAGCACGCAGTGTGGTTTTGCCGCCGAAGATGAGGAAGCCTTCATCCGTATAGACAGGGGACTCACTGTTGGGGGCTGTGCCATCGAGCGTGTAATAGATGGTGATGATCTGGTTGGGAGAATCAGCATCCGGTGTATAATAGAGATAGACTCTGCGGCGGGTGTCGTATTCACCGGAAGCGAGGCGGCTGTTGGGCGCGCTGGGCGTGGGATACTTGATTGTATATTTGAAAGAAACCTCATCACTGACCAGCTGGGAAGAAACACAGACCGCCCGGATGGTATGGGTGCCCTCGGAAAGATGAATAGAATGATTGTATAGCAGACCGGCTTCCGGCAGCTCGGAAGTCTCATCATCAAGCAGATAATAGATATCGTACTCCTGCGAGGAAACAAGCTCAGTGTTGCGTTCCAACTGGTAGGTTCCGGCGGAAAGGGTCGCAGTAGGAGACAAAGGCATCAGCTGATCCCTCTGGGATTTAAAGCTGATCTCGCCCGTCTTTTCATATGCGGTTTTCATCAGAGAAGCCGCTTCAAAGACACGGTTCTGCGACTGGAGCATGGAAATGGTATAGCGCCAAGCCCGAGGATCGGTTGGGTCAATATCCTCGTACAGTTGTTGATACAATACGAGTGCGGCTGTGTTCTGACCGGATGCCAGATAGGAATCCGCAAGGTTCAGAAGATAGTCGTACAATCCATCGATCTTCGGATACATCGCATAAGCTTTGTCATACAGACGGATGGCTTCATTTACATTGCCGGTATTCAGCTGTTCCGTTCCCATATCCCACAGTACCCGGGCAACGGATTCGTCATCGATGAATTTTCGGGCAAGATTTTCCAATTTGTCATGCCCTTCGCAGGCACGGATGATCATCGTACGCCCCTTTGGGGTGCTGAATGCGGCAATCAGAAGACCCATTGCGATAATGGCCAGGAAAACAAGCAGAATCAGCTGAAAACGGGCGCGGTTGAAATGCTTTTTTCGGATATCGCGCATTTCTTTGACCGGCACAGCGGAATTTTCGGACGGAGTGTTTGAAACATCTTCATCTGAAACGCTGGCAAAGACGGGAGGCAAATCGGAGACTCTGCCCTGACGTAAACCCGCCGCCTTATCGCCTTCGGAGTTCAAATAGAGAGAGGCACCGCAGGCGGGGCAGATTCTGGCGCTGTTTTCGGAGCGTGTTCCGCATTTTTTACAGATCATTGCAGGTAATCTCCATCGGAAGAAGGCATTTGAGGGGGATATTTATTTTCGCCTTCGGATTCATCGGGAGACTCACCCTTGGGGAACGATTGCAGACGCGACATGGCCTCATACTGGGGATCGTTCTGATCGAAAGCACGCTCGGGGGCTTCACCGCCCAGCTCTTCAATGGCGGAACGAAGCTCAATGTAAGTCAAATAGTCGATCTTTTCGTCAAGAGAGATGTCGATGAGTGTTTCAAGCGCTGCGTCATCACCGAGCATACCAAGATAGCTGGCCAGCAGCGCCACGTCAGCATTGGGCAGCGTAATCAGACGGAGCAATTCACGCAGTACACAGCCGGTAATATCGGGATAGTGGCACAGAATGCCGCACAGAGCTTCCTTGCCAGCGTCGTTGGCGAAATCGAGAGCGCTCGTCATAAGAGGAACCGCATCACTTCCCATGGAAAGAAGGGCTTCGGCTGCGGCATCGGCAAGCTCATCTTCGGTGGTACGATTCAGCTGCAGATTGACATAAAACTGCATGGGTAACTGACTATCCAGCTATTGCAGGAGCGATACGGCGTACATGCGGGCTTCCTGCGGGGTATTTTCATTCTGCAAAAGAATCATCAGACGGGATTCGGCCTTTGGACCGAGATCACTGATGCGGTTGAGCAGCATATCGGGCACCGGAATATCCTGACGGATATATTCCAGAAGCCCGTCAATCAGCTATGCGGGATCGTCGTAACGATCGAAATAATCGGCAGGACAAATGCCGCCGAGAAAATCGGCGGGGGTTTGCAAAAAAGCCTGATACAGATCGGGAATGGCCGCTTCCATGGCATCATAGTTGGCATAGTTTTTGCCAATCACTTCGAAATGGGATATGACATAGCGGGAAAAGGCCTGGTCAAAATCAATGCACTTCATACAGAACGTGGTTCCTCCTTAAAAGGCGTCGGAACAGACGGGCACACCGGCGAGGATGACAGCTTTGATCGATATAGCTTTGCGCTTTATCGGGGGTACCGCTCCGGCAGCAGACGAGGGCAGCGAATGCATGGGCCCAAAGGTTATCTGTGGAGCGGGAAGAATAACGACGACTTCCTTCCGACAAGGAATACCAAGCGGCGGGAACATAGTGGACGATGGAATCCAACGGAGGATACGGACGCATCAGACGAAGAAGAGAGCGAATGAGCGCGTGAAGATCGGCGTCATAAGGCGGACGATCTTTTTCCGGCAGAAAGAAATAATGACCTTCCTGATGCGCAAGATAGGGTTCGCTGCTGTGCAGACGCTTCAGCTCAACGACCAAGATAGGTATCATGGAAGCAGGAAGGGCATTGGATAGAAGTGCTGCCCGCATGCCAACTTCGTTCTTCATTTGCAGCAGCATACCGGCTGCTACGGCGGATGATCCCGGCAGGGGAATGGTGAGCATGCGCTTGAGCGTTTCCTCCTCAGGGATATCTGCGTTTAGGTGCCTTTCGATACCATCGCAAAGGAGACGTCCGAACTGTTCCTTGTTTTGATCATCGGTGATGTGATGTTCTTCGTTCCAGTCCATGGCGGCATACGCCTGCAGGGCAAGATCCTCGGTGTCAAGGGTACGCGCAAGGGGAAGCAGGGGAAGAGCCTGACTCCACAGGGAAGGATTGGCACGGAGCGAAGCCAAATGCATTTGCAAAAACTCGGCACTGAAGGGAAACTTTTTGCGCCATTTTTTCGATACGTTCAGCGAAATTTCAAACTGATTCAGCTGAATGGCACAGCTGCATAAACGCAGCGCTTTGTAAGGAGTATCACAAAGACTTTCCGCTTCTTTCAGCGTCAGCGCGGCAGAACGGTGCAGACCTGCCGCCTCGAGGCAACAGGCAAGGTGCAGACGGTGATCCGCGTAAGCGTGATCCAGACGAATGGCTTCATAGCCGTAACGAATTGCCTGTGTGGTCAGACCCATCTGCAGGAATATTTCACAGATGGCACCGGCAGCAGGGGCAGTAGGACGAATTTTGAAGGATTTGAGAAGCGGTTTCAAAGCAGCGTTTGAAGGGCGTGAGGTGGACTGATTAAACAGAGCCGCGGCACGATGTGTATGCCGCGGAACAGGCGCTCTCCGAGGCAGATGCCAAAGAATATCTCTGGCGGCATCGGCTTTCGCACCGGAAGGAAACAAACGCAGGAACAAGTCAAACAGCTCTGCCATGGCTTCTGTGTTGCCTAAAGCGTTATGACAGCGGGCCAAAGCAAAGAAAGTGTTGACATCGTGGGCGGTGCTTTGAAGATTATGTAGCAAATACCTTTCGGCGGCGCTGAAGCAGCCAAGTTCAATGTAGAACTCGGCCAGCTACAATCGAGCGGCAGCGGAATCCTGCCGGACAGCAGCGGTGTAAAACCGAATCGCGTCGGAAGGATCGGCGGCGCTGCGGGCATGCCTGGCTTTATCCAGCCAGTACGCGGCGGGCATATTGAGAGAAACAATGTTGGACATGTATGTTACTGCATTGTCGAACCAAGCAGTGCTCTCAGGTCCTGCTCGGTGAAGTGGTGCTGCGTATGGCAAAAGTGACAGGTCATCTATGCGCCATGGTCTTCTTCAATGATATGAATCAGCTCTTCACGGCCGACACTGAGCAGCATACGCTCAGCCTTCTGACGGCTGCAATCGCATTTGTAAGCGATAGGTTCACGGCTGAGGATAGAAAGGTCAAGATCCTTGAACCATCTTTCGGCAAGGTCCTGCAGCGGGTCTTCAAACAAATCGCGGCTGATGCCGGAGAAAAGCATTACACGTTCATCCATCAGGCGAAGCGTTTCCTTACTGCAGCCGGGAAGCGCCTGCAAAAGCATGCCACCGGCAGAAAGAACGGCTCCCTGATGAACGATCGCGCCGAGGGAAACGATGGTGGATGTTTGCTCACTTTCGGCATAATAAGCGGCAAAATCCTCGCCGAGTTCGCCGGAAATCAGCTTTGTTTGGCCGATGTAGGGTTCGCCGACACCAAAATCACGAATGACGGTCAGCGTGCCGTCCTTGCCTACGATCCCGCCCACATCGGGCTGACTGTTTTTGCGGAGAGGCAGATCGGCATGCGGGTTGGTGACGGAAATTTTGACATTGCCGCCGTGAGCAACACAGACCATACGCCCGATAGGACCGCCGCCATCCACAATGGTGGTTACATTGGCGGATTGTTCCTTCATCATGACACCGAACATGGCGGTGCCTGACAGCATGCGGCTGATGGCGGCAGTGGCGGTATCGGAAGCGTTGTGGATATCGGCAGCTTTTTGAGAAGCTTTGGTGGTACGGAGCAGCAGGACACGGGCTTCACCGCCGCAGATGGTCATACGCAGCAGAGCGTCCTGTTCGTCATAGGGATGAGTGATCATAGTGCCTCCTTTGGCTTGATGGCACGGATATGCCACCGTTCATCCTCCGGTTTGGGGGCACGGCGCTGCGTGTTTCCCCAGAAACGGATCTTTTCAAAGCCGCAATCCAAAAGTGCGGCGGTCAGTTCTTCTTTGGTCCAGGCACGCTGACGCTGTTCTTCTTCAAAACGGTCATAGCTAGCGCCAGCATTGCGGACGAAGAAGGAAATGTTCATATGGACAATATGCGTACGAGCGTTGTAGTGGTTTTGCCAGATATAGGAGATATCCGGATCCTGCAGCCCCAAAGTGTTATTGCCAAGGGTGTTGGAAAGCTTGAAAGGGGTTGAGACGTCAAACAGCAAGACACCGCCGGGCAGCAAAGCCTTGAACGCGGAAGAAAAGAAGCTGAGCAGCTGACGGGAAGAAAGCAGATAATTGACGCCGTCACAGGTGGATAGAATGGCGTTCTGTCTGCGATGGAGTGCGAGTTTTGTCATATCCTGACGGACAAATGGAATGGTCAGGCCGGCTTCTTTCGCTTTTGAAGAGGCAAGGCCCAGCATTTCGTTGCTCAGGTCGACGCCGGTCACTGTATAACCCATGGCAGCAAGCGGTAGCGTCAAGGAGCCTGTTCCGCAGGCACATTCACATACCCTGCCGCTTTTGACTCCGGCTGTGGAAAGCAGATAAGCATAATGAGCGGCCCAGGTGGGATAATCCACCTCACGCATCAGGCGGTCATAAACGGAAGCAAAAGCAGTATACATCTTTAGTTGCCGCTGATGGGATCGATGTCGTCCTGCTCACCGAGTTCTTCGGGGTCGTCATCCGTTGCCATGCCGCGGTTGATCTCAACGCCTTCGATATGGCTGTTGATGAAACGGTCAAATACCGCATTGGTGAATGAGGCGTAGATAAAGCGTGTAAGGCCGGTGCCGATGACGATGTACCATCCGGCAAGACCCATCAGGGCAAAGAGGGGATTGGCAAAGAAGGCGATCGCCAAACAGATGAAGGTAGGAATCAGCGTGACAAGACGGATGCCGATGACCATGGGGAAACGCGCGATGGCCAGCATCAGACCGTTTTTGATCAGCTGGCTGAACTTCATACGATAGCTGACCATCAGAGGATAGAAGAAAACCAGTGCCAGCACCCAGAGAAGACCGATGACGAGGACGATCATCTCGGGAACGATAAACAACATGTTTTCCGCTTGCATCTGCGAATAGAAGCTGACGCAGAAAAAGATCAGCAGCGGCAGGAAAGCGGTAATGGCTGAAATGCCAAGTCCCTGCTTCCAGTTTTCTTTTACAGCGTCTTTGAAATCTGCCCAGGCGAAAGCGTGCTCGTCACGTGCCCAGTTGCGGGTCACATAAGAGAGACCCGCGTTCACAGGGCCTGTAATGAGGATACAAGGCACAAGGAAGATCAGAATCGTGAAGGCGGCATTCTGAATGGGCATTTCGGTTGCCGGGGAAGTGATGTTGCCTTCTTCGTCGACGGTGGCATTATAAACAAATGCGGTATAAGAAGCGCCGACCTCGTTGGTGCGGCGTTCAATAGCATCCGCACCGAGGAAGAGATTGGCGGCCATGGCAATCACGATCATGGTGGGGATCCATACAAGGCAAGTCATCAGGTTGATTCGACTGATGCCGGCAAGACGTACACGCAGCATCTCCCAGAATAGCTGCCAGCGGTTTTTGGGAAGGTCTTCCTTTTTGAAATCACCTTTGCCGCTTTTGCCGTAATAAAAGCTGTTCATCATACGGGAAAACATCAGACGGGACCTCCATAAAACAAAAGATAATTTATTATATCATATGGAGCAGTAAAAATACAGTAAAAAATGTTTGATACAAAAACGGAATAAGCGAAAACAAATTCAAAATGCATCTGTTCAAGCGTAAAAAGTTATGCTATAATATATTGGGTGTTCAATCGGTACACAAGTATCATGACACCAAAAGATAATTCCAGGACAGGAGGAACCAAACCGATGCAATATACCAAAGAAATTGAAGAAATGGTCTGCGTCGCAAAGGGACCGAATCACGGCCCCGCTCCCATTCCCGAAGAGGGCAAGTGGATTCAGGCGAAGGAGATCAAGGATATCTCCGGCTATACCCATGGTATTGGCTGGTGCGCCCCTCAGCAGGGTACCTGCAAGCTGAGCCTGAACGTGAAGAACGGCGTGATCGAAGAAGCGCTGGTTGAAACGATCGGCTGCTCCGGTATGACCCATTCCGCCGCCATGGCTGCCGAGATTCTGCCCGGCAAGACCATTCTGGAGGCTCTGAATACCGACCTCGTGTGCGACGCCATCAATACCGCTATGCGCGAGCTGTTCCTGCAGATCGTGTATGGCCGCACCCAGTCCGCTTTCTCCGATGACGGTCTGCGCATCGGTGCCGGTCTGGAAGACCTGGGCAAGGGTCTGCGCTCCATGGTTGGTACCATGTACGGCACCAAAGCCAAGGGAGTGCGTTATCTGGAAATGACCGAGGGCTACTGCCTGAAGATCGCACTGGACAAGGACGATCAGGTTTGCGGTTATCAGTTCATCAACCTCGGCAAGATGATGGATGCCATCAAGAAGGGCACCGATCCCAAGGAAGCTTACGAGAAGAACATTGGTACCTATGGTCGCTTCAAGGCGGAGGACGGCGCTGTGAAGTGGATCGATCCCCGCACTGATAAAGAATAAGGAGGTATACGAGAATGTCTTTGTTTGAAAACTATGAAGGCCGTATGCCTCAGCTCCAGCCTGTTCTGGAAAAGTACGGCTTCAAGAACTTTGAAGAAGTAAAAGCGTTCAACAATGCCCGCGGCGTGGATGCCTACAGCATCGTTGAAAGCACTCAGCCCATCTGCTTTGAAAATGCCAAGTGGGCCTATGAACTGGGTGCCGCCATCGCCATGAAGGAAGGCGCCAAGTCCGCTGCCGAAGCCGCCAAGTGGATCGGCGTTGGCATGCAGGCCTTCTGCATCCCCGGTTCTGTTGCTGACCAGCGCAAGGTTGGTCTGGGCCACGGCAACCTGGGTGCCATGCTGCTGGATGACGATACCGAGTGCTTCGCCTTCCTGGCCGGTCACGAATCCTTCGCTGCCGCCGAGGGCGCCATCAAGATTGCTCTGAACGCGAACAAGGTGCGTAAAAAGCCCCTGCGCGTCATCCTGAACGGTCTGGGCAAGGATGCTGCCATGATCATCAGCCGCATCAACGGCTTCACCTATGTACAGACCAAGTATGATTACCTCTCCGCCGATGTGGAGAAGGATCATGCCCTGAGCGAAGTGAAACGCATTGCCTATTCCAACGGTCCCCGTGCCAACGTCAACTGCTACGGTGCGGACGACGTTCGTGAGGGTGTGGCCATCATGTGGCACGAGAATGTCGCCGTTTCCATCACCGGTAACTCCACCAACCCCACCCGCTTCCAGCATCCCACAGCCGGCACCTACAAGAAGGAACGTCTTGAGGCCGGTAAGAAGTACTTCTCCGTGGCCTCCGGCGGCGGCACCGGCCGTACCCTGCATCCCGATAACATGGCTGCCGGCCCTGCCTCTTACGGCATGACCGATACCCTGGGTCGTATGCATTCCGACGCTCAGTTTGCCGGTTCTTCCTCTGTGCCTGCGCACGTGGAAATGATGGGCTTCCTGGGCATGGGCAACAACCCCATGGTCGGCGCTACTGTGGCTGTGGCTGTGGCTGTGGCTCAGGCGATGGCGAAGTAATATCCAAAGAAAAGCATTGCGGACTTCCGAAATTCCGGAAGTCCGTTTTATATTGCCTGACTTGAGGATTGTTTACGGAACGAGCAGGAACCTTTCTCTTTTTGTTGAAATAGTATAGGACGAAAAGTCAAGCTGCAATAAGACAAAGAAGATACGAGATTTAGCAGGAGAAGAACATGTGCGGCAGATTCCACATGGGTGAAACCGAAGAAATACAGAAGATTCTTGAGATCATAAAAAAACACGGGACGGACATTGAGACGATAAAACATAGCGGCGATATCAATCCCGGCGATACTGTGCCTGTGATGGCCGCCGGAGCGGATGGACGACCGTCTGCATTCGCCATGCGCTGGGGATACAGAATCAACAATAAAATCGTCTTTAACGCGAGGAGCGAAACTGCGGTGGACAAACCTTCCTTCAGTGAAGGAATGCGCTTACGGCGGTGTGTCATTCCCGCGACGCACTATTATGAATGGGATGCTGAAAAGAATCGATATTCTTTTTTTAACGAGCATGATTTTGTTTTTCTCGCCGGAATCTATCGGATGGAGGAAAATCCGGTCTTTACGATACTGACCAGGGAACCGAGTGAAAAGATACGAAGAGTTCACTCCAGAATGCCGGTTGTTCTGCCGCGAAACCAGATACGCGAATGGATGAGACCCAATACGGATGTACAGAGCATTATGGCGAATGCCGTGACCGATCTGAAAATGTGTGAATAAACAAGAGAGAATCTGCATTATGACAGATTCTCTCTTTGCGTTATCGCTTAGTCGTTTGTTTTCTGATAACAAAACGGTCTAGCCAAATGAGGAGGCGGGGCAGAAGGAA
>JAZRWA010000095.1:0-3393 GCA_045599485.1 Clostridia bacterium
AAACTCGGCTTTGAGGGTGAACAGCTGGGCATCAGCTCACAGGCCGTATGCCTGGTCGAACAGCTTCAATGACTTTTCCGTAAAACCAACATGGCTGTCTTGCCGGATCTGTTTCCGACAGGACAGCCATGTTTTATACTATTCTCAGGTTAAAATGCATAGAGATGCGCCGCAGATTTTTCGTTCTGGCTAAGCTGAGTGTAAGGAGGCGTACTGGAGGTACGTCGACTGAAGCGAAGCAACGCCAGGGCGAAAAAGATGCAGGCAGATCATGCGTTTTGATTTGAGAATAGTATTATATAGGAGGTTGCGGCGCAATGCAAGAGAATGCACATGGAGAATCACTGATTATACTGTTTTTAAGGGATCACTGATTTATTCGGCACCGCAGATGAGGCCGCCGAATAAATCAGTGGTTCCTATACTCAAATAATGCTTTCTCCGGCTTTTTTGTCGCCTCACAGGCGACCAACAGCCCTTTGATATGTGATATACTGTTCATGTAATCAACGAAAGGAAGTGCATGAACATGTATGGAGCGATCATCGGAGATATCATCGGAAGCCCCTTCGAATTCGACCGCGGTAAAAAGAGCAAGGACTTTGAGCTGTTCAGCCCCGGGGCGGCGTTTACGGACGACACGGTCATGACCGTAGCCGTTGCTGAAGCGCTGCTGAATGCCGGCAAGGATGCCGACCCGGATGTGATCCGCCAAAGCGCTGTGAAAGCCATGCGGCGCTGGGGACGCAGGTATCCGCACGCCGGATACGGCGCGAATTTCATTCGTTGGCTGAAGGCCTTCCAGCCCCGCCCCTACGGCAGCTTTGGCAATGGTTCTGCCATGCGTGTTTCTGCCGCCGGATGGCTTTACGACACCATCGAGCGCACGCGCGAGGTCGCCAGGGCGACCGCCGAGGTCACCCACAACCATCCGGAAGGCGTCAAGGGCGCCGAGGCCACCGCAAGCGTCATTTTCCTTGCTCGGCAGGGCAAAACGAAGGCCGAGATCAAGGCGTATGTGATCCGGGAATTCGGTTATGACCTCCGCCGGACCATTGATGAGATCCGCCCCTTCTATCACCATGTTGAAAGCTGCCAGGAAACCGTTCCGGAAGCGATCACCGCTTTTCTGGAGGGCAATGATTTTGAGGATGTCATCCGTACCGCCGTTTCCCTTGGCGGCGACTGCGACACCCTGACGGACATAGCCGCTGCGATGGCCGAAGCCTTTTACGGTATCCCCGCGATCCTGCGCGCAGAGGTCAGAAACCGTGTGCCTGCCGAAATGCTGGAAGTGCTCGACCGTTTCGACCGTGCCCTGTGCCATCCCCTGAACGGATGAAATGCACGACAGCTTTCCTGACGGCAATCAGCTGCTACTGTGCAAAGCAAAGATCACCCGGCTGATCACATACTGATACAGAACCCCGAAAGAACCCCGAACCGAAGGCTCTCAGAAGCATCCGGTTCGGGGTTCGTTTTCATTTGATTGGCAGAAACACACTGCTCAGCGGATCAGCCGTGCCGCCTGGTCGTTTACGGCTGCTTTGCGCATGCGGCTTTTGTCTTCCACAGTCCATGCAGATTGCAGTACGCATACGCGGCCTTCACGGTATCGCCCGCGCAAAGCCGGAAGCAGGCTTCGGGAGCCATATCCGGCCTGAGCATTTTCCGCTGACATCCACAGGAGGTCTTCAGCACGATCCACTCGATCGTATGCTCCTATGTCATCGGGTGCGGCGTCGAACCGACTTTCACGGTTACCTGGTCACCATTGATCGTCATCACCGGCACATGCTTCTCCTGCGATGCATCCACGCTCGCGGGGGTCATTTCTTTCATTTCCTCCCCACAGCAGATGAGAGGGACGCCCGTGTCCCTGATCGCTTCAACGATCTGTCCGCAGATCTCACAGTGATAGAATTTTGTTTTCATGCTTTTACCCTTTCTCCTCGCTCAGCCTTCCTGCTTGCGGTAACCGCACTTTGGGCAGATGCCGTCCCTGTTCAGCGCGATGCCGCACTGCGGGCAGCGTTCCATGGTACCATACGGTTCGTATTCCTGTGAAGCACAGTTCACACCACTGGAAAAGGTGATCCTGGCGATCTTCAGTTTATCCTTCAGCAGGTCATATGTCATTTTGATCATACCCTCCACCGTCATCGTTTCCTTCGTTACCACCAGACGGCATTCAGGATAGGCCTGCGCAAGCTCCGTCTTAAAGGCATGGCCCTTCATCCTGTTCTGCGGGTGGCCGTTACGGATCCTCTGAGCTTCATAGACACTCAGGATCGCCGGCAGAAGCGGGTCGTCCTCCCGCAGGATCAGCGCATGGTCAAAGTTCTTCAATACATCCCACGCGGTCTTCTGGATCTCGTTGCAGGGGAACACCATGTTCACACCAGGCTCGACACTGTCCTCGACCTCAATGGTCATGATGCCGGTGTGTCCGTGCAGATACTGCGCTTCACCCTTGAAGCCATAAAAGCGGTGCGCGTACTGGATCTGGAAAGTCGTGCTGCTTCTCATCTTCGGGACCTCTCTTTTTCTTTTGCCTTTTATCCTAACGTTCGGTCATCTTCGGGCAACGGCCATTCGTTTTCTGCATGCCCGCTGAGTGCTTTCAACATCAAAGCACCCTCCTTATCTCATTTGCTGTAAATGCCATATGACTCATCACTGCATGGGTATCGGCCTCCTTTTGACTTGAAGCATCCGCGGGACCTGTGCTATAATGACCTTACAGCAGGGTTCCCGTTTGCAAGGCGATTGTAGCAAGCGGCAATATGTACATCAATCGTACCGCGTACAAAATGAAAATGTATTTTCAGACCGTTTTTTTCGTATAAGTTTTACGATGCGAAAAGAGGAAAAGGAGGCGTGCGGATGAATAATGTTCTTCTTGGAAAAACCATGAAAGCGATGTATAAGCTGAGCGGGAAAACGCTGACGCAGCTCGCTGATGAGACCAGCCTGACGATCGATACCATCAACAACCTGTTTTACGCACGCATTCAAAAGCCCGGGCTTGCGGGCGTGAACGCGCTGGTGGATGCCATGGGCTTTTCACTCCGGCAGCTGATGGATTTTCTGAATGAAAATCCGGATCTTCCCGAAAGCAGCGACGTCACTGAGATGTTCACCCGGTACATATCCGGTGCAGAAGATACAGCCGTCCCTGCAGCGCCTGCACAGCCGCCTGCAGAGGCTGCAAAAAGGACGCTTTCCGCCGAGATCGAGCTGTTGAACGCCGAGCACGAAAAGCAGCTTGACCGCTTTCGGGCAACGCATCAGCGATATGTTGCGCACCTTCAGGAGCAGCACAGCCGCCAGATCGAGCAGATGAAAGAACACTACGATCAGATGGAGCAGCATTTCGATCACAGCGTCGCC
>JAZRWA010000096.1:0-6927 GCA_045599485.1 Clostridia bacterium
ATTTCTGAAGGATGGCACCGGCTTCTTTCTGCGACAGGTCCAAATCTTCCCGTAAAGCCCGCATTCTTTCCCGATAATTCACAAGTTTTCACCTCATGAACATCATAACCAATCAAAATTTGAGTATTGACTTTTACTCAAAGATTGAGTATATTATTTTACAGATTCCTTTTCAACTGTCTTTATTTACACATTCAGACAGAATTATCCATGAACAGAAAGGAGGGTTGTATATGGCATTAATCAAATGCCCTGAATGCGGTCAGCAAGTATCCAACAAGGCTGACGCCTGTATCCATTGTGGTGCTCCGCTTAAGGCATCGCATCCCGAGCCCGTATACATTTCTTTTCCCCACGTAAGCACATTTGTCGGGAAAGGAACTGTCTACTACAATGGAACTTCTGAATCCTGTCCTCCAGGAGGTACAATCTGTATCGAAATCGGTGCTCCGACTACCATTGAGGTGAAGATGAACGGCTATTTCGGTCGGCCTTCCATTCAAGTAAAACCTGGGGATAAGATTCAGGTTATCCTAACCGTACTCGGTAAAGTTACACTGTCTAAAGTCAGTACCCTCAGCACTAATGTTTCAAGCTATTGGTAATTACAAAGCAATCCAAACAAAAAGGAGATTTTCACAATGAAAGAAACCTCTAACGGTATGAGCATCGCAGGATTCATCGTTTCACTTGCTTCTCTGTTTCTCGGTCTTTTCGGCATCACCGGTCTGATTGGCATCGTTCTTTCTGCCGTTGGTCGCAGTCAAGCTGTCAATAACGGAGGCAAAACCGGATTAGCCACCGCAGGCATTATAATTGGCATCATCGGTGCCGCCTATTGCTGGCTGGTCCTGTTCTTCTAATTCTGTAAAGGACAACCATCATGAAAAAGGCAAATCGTTTCCTGTTTGCGGCGCTTCTTCTAATCTGTTGCTTACTGCTGTCAGGATGTTCAAGGAACATAACTGGTTAGTGGTCGGGTGGAACGAACCCCTTATACCGCATCAAGTTTGATATGTGGGGTAAGTATGAGATGGAATACCTTACTCCCTACAGCAGTCGGAAAGAGAATGGACGCTACTCTGTTAACGGTGACGAAATCAAAATGTGGGATTCCAGCAACCGACTGGCTCACACTGGCACTGTTGACAAAAATAATAGCAATTATATCACTATTGATTACACCAGAATGGTTAAACTTCGTGAATAAATATCGTAACAAATCCTTTCCATAATGCTTATAACTACTTATACACCAAACGCCCCTCCCACCCGGGAGGGGCGTTCTCTTCTCTTTTTCTATCTCTTATCCCTTACAACCTGCTCACAACCACCGTCAGCACGATCATCACCACGGTCACAGCGGCGGCCAGCAGGTCATTTTTGCCGTATTTCAGCACGCGCAGGCGGGTGCGCCCCTCGCTGCCGTGATAGCAGCGGGCCTCCATCGCCAAGGCCAGGTCGCCCGCACGGCGGAACGCGCTCACAAACAGCGGTACCAGCAGCGGCACCATGGCTTTGGCACGCTGCATCAGGTTGCCGCTTTCAAAGTCGGCGCCGCGGGCCGTCTGCGCCTTCATGATCTTGTCGGCCTCCTCCATCAGCGTGGGAATAAAGCGCAGGGCAATGGTCATCATCATGGCCAGCTCATGGGCGGGGAAGCCGATCTTGGTCAGCGGGTGCAGCAGCCGCTCCAGTCCGTCCGTCAGCACCACGGGTGAAGTCGTCAGCGTCAGTATGCTGGCGCCCGTCACCAGAAACACCAGCCTCAGGGAGAACCGCACCGCCATTTCCAGGCCCTCCACCGTGATGGTAATGCCAATGAAGCTCACCAGCACCGTCTCACCGCTGTTAAAAAACAGGTTCAGCAAAAAGGTAAAGATCAGTATGATGCGCAGGGGCTTGAGCCCCTTGAGCAGCATTTTGGCGGGCAAATGCGCCGTCCGTGCCGCCAGCATGATGTACAGCAGCGCCGGCAGAAAGGCGGGAATGGTGCCCGCCAGAAACACGCCCGCGATGAGCGCGATCGTCAGCAGGATCTTGCCGCGGGGGTCCAGCCGGTGCACAAAGCTGTCTACGGGATAAAACTGTCCCAGCGTAATGTCCTTAAGCATGGGCACGGCCTCCCTTCAGCGCGGCGGCGATGCCGTCGCTCAGCTCCTCCAGCGTCAGGCAGTCGCCGATGTCCAGCCCGCCCCGGCGCAGCTCACGGCTCAAGCGCACCGTCTGCGGCACATCCAGACCCATGGCCTCCAGCTCGTCCCCGCGGGAAAAGATCTCCCTCGGCGTGTCCAGCATTTTCAGTTTGCCCTTTTCCAGCACCGCCACGCGGCCCGCAAAGCGCGCCACGTCATCCATGTTATGGGTGATCATCACAATGGTCACGCCGTCCGCGTGCACACCGTGAATGACCTCCATCAGCTCGTCACGGCCCTTGGGGTCCAGCCCGGCAATGGGCTCATCCAGCACCAGCACGCGCGGCCGCATCGCGATCACGCCCGCCAGCGCCACGCGGCGCATCTGACCGCCGCTCAGCTCAAAGGGCGATTTCTCCAGCACGTCCTCGGGCAGGTGCACCTTATGGAAGGCCTCCCGCACGCAGGCGTCCAGCTCGTCCCCCTGCAGGCCGAGGTTTTTGGGGCCAAAGGCAATGTCGCGGTACACGGTCTCCTCAAACAATTGATACTCGGCGTATTGAAACAATAGCCCCACCTTGCGCCGCAGCTGCCTTTTATCGGCTCCCTTGGCGTTAATGTCCTCCCCGTCCACCAGCACACGGCCGGAGGTCGGCTGCAAAAGACCGTTCAGGTGCTGCACCAGCGTGCTCTTGCCGCTGCCCGTGTGGCCGATGAGCGCCAGCAGCTCGCCGTCCTCAATGGTCAGGCTGATGTCCTCCAGCGCTTCGGCACGGAAGGGGCTGTCCGCCTGATAGATATGACTCAGATGCTCCAGGGTTATCGGCATTTCAGCACCTCCGCCGCCATGGACGGCACATCCATGGCCTGTTTTGAAACGGGAATGCCGCGCTTGCGCAGCATTTCACCCAGCTGCACCATGGGCGGCACATCCAGCCGCATGGCCCGCAGCTTTTCGGCCTGCGTGAATACTTCCTCGGGCGTGCCGTCCATGACCGCCTCGCCCTCATGCATCACAATGGCGCGGTCGCACTGCGCGGCCTCTTCCATAAAGTGCGTGATCCACACCACGGTGATGCCCTTTTCACGGTTCAGCCTGCGCACGATCTGCATGATCTCTGCCCGGCCGCGGGGGTCCAGCATGGCCGTCGCCTCGTCCAATATCAGCGCGCGGGGCTCCATCGCAAGGATGCCCGCGATGGCAATGCGCTGCTTCTGACCGCCGCTGAGCATGTGCGGCGCGCGTCCAATAAAGTCCAGCATGTCCACACTTTTCAGCGCTGCCTCAATGCGGGCAGGCATCTCCTCCGTGGGCACGCCGATGTTTTCCAGACCGAAGGCCACCTCATCGCGCACGATGGACGCCACCATCTGGTTGTCGGGGTTCTGAAACACTTCGCCCGCCATGCGGCGGATCTCCCACGTTTTTTCATCATCCGCGGTGTCCATGCCGCACACCAGCACCGTGCCCGCCGTCGGCAGGTACAGGCCGTTCAGCAGCTTGGCCAGCGTGCTCTTGCCGCTGCCGTTGTGCCCCAGCACCGCCGTCATGCTGCCCGTTTCAAAGCGCAGCGATACGTTTTTCAGCGCGGGCAGGCCGCCTTCCTCATAACTGTAGCTGACGTTTTTTGCTTCCAGAATATATTCCGCCATGCGTTTCCTCTTTCAATCGAAAAAAAGCCTTTTTCACCGTGACCCATATCACGGCACTGTACATTATATCACAACTTGTCCGCCTTGCATACCCGCAGAAGACGGGAGAACCTTTGGGAAAAAGCAATCTTTCATCCTATGCAATCACACCTCACTCCCTCGCTTTGATGAAAGTTAACAAACATCAAAGCAAAGGTGATCTGAACTGCGATCAAATTGCCCTTTCTCGGGTGGGGTTTGGGGCGACCATGCTTTCAGGCTCTGAAAGCGTGGTCGCCCCAACAATCCTCCGTACTCCCTCCCCGTCCCCCGTTGCGCCGCGGACGGTTTTGTTTTATAATGATGGTATCTTAATGTGGGGAGGTAGACCATGGCATTCGCGCATCTGCATTTGCATACCGAATACAGCCTGCTGGACGGCGCCTGCCGCATCAAGCGCCTGCCGGAGCTCATCCGCTCTTTGGGCATGGATGCCTGTGCCTGCACCGATCACGGCGTGCTGTACGGCGCGGTTGAATTCTACAATGCCTGTCATGACGCCGGCATCCATCCTGTGCTGGGCTGCGAGGTCTACGTCTGCTCCGACATGGAGGACAAATCCCCCGCCGGCAAGGAAATGAGCCACCTCATCCTGCTGTGCGAAAACAACACCGGCTGGCAGAACCTGATGTATCTGTGCTCCGAGGCCTTCATCCGCGGCTATTATTACCGTCCCCGCATCGACTATCAGCTGCTGGAAAAGCATCACGAGGGGCTCATCGGCCTGTCCGCCTGCCTGTCGGGCGACCTTGCCAAGCTTCTGCTGGACGGCCGCATGAACGAGGCCGAAAAGTACGCCCGCCGCATGGAAGCCCTTTTCGGCAAGGGCAACTATTTTATCGAGATCATGGATCACGGCCTCACGGATGAAAAGCGTGTGCTCCCCCGCCTGATGGATATCAGCGACCGCACGGGCATTCCGCTGGTCGCCACCAACGACTGCCATTACCTCCGCCGGGAGGATGCCGAGGCGCAATAGGTGCTCATGTGCATCCAGACGGGCAAAACGCTGGACGATTCCGCCCGCATGCGCATGGAGACCGACCAGCTGTATGTCCGCAGCGAGGACGAAATGCGCCGCCTGTTTGCCGCCGTGCCCGACGCCGTTGACCGCGCGCACGAGATCGCCATGCGCTGCAACGTCGTTTTCGATTTCAAAACCGTCCACCTGCCGCAATACCCCGTACCCGGCGGCAAAACCAGCCTGCAATACCTCAGGGAGCTGACCGAGAAGGGCTTTGCGGAACGCTACAAGCCCGATGACGCCGCTGCCCGGGAGCGCCTCGAATATGAGCTGAGCGTCATCAGCTCCATGGGTTACGTTGATTACTTCCTCATCGTGTGGGATTTTGTGCACTTCGCCAAATCCCACGGCATCATGGTGGGTCCGGGACGCGGCAGCGGTGCCGCCAGCATCGTGGCCTACTGCCTCAACATCACACAGCTGGACCCGCTGCAGTACAGCCTCACCTTTGAGCGCTTCCTCAACCCCGAGCGCGTCAGCATGCCCGATATCGACATGGATTTCTGCTACGAGCGCCGTCAGGAAGTCATCAACTATGTCGCGCGCAAATACGGTCAGGATCATGTCAGCCAGATCATCACGTTTGGCACCATGGCGGCCCGCGGCGTACTGCGCGATGTGGGCCGTGTGCTGGGCTACAGCTACAGCGAGTGCGACCGGCTGAGCAAAATGGTGCCCTCCGACCTCAACATGACGCTTTAGAAAGCGCTGCAGCTCAACCACGAGCTGAAAACGCTTTACGATAACGAGCCGCGCGTCAAACGCCTCATCGACCTGTCCCTTCTGTTGGAGGGCATGCCGCGCCACAGCTCCACCCACGCGGCGGGCGTGCTCATCACGGGCGAGCCCGCGGTGCACTTTGTGCCGCTGCAGACCAACGACGATGTCATCACCACGCAGTTCCCCATGGGCGTCATCGAAAAGCTGGGTCTGCTCAAAATGGATTTTCTGGGTCTGCGCACCCTGACCGTCATCCGCGATGCCCTCGATCTCATGCGCGATCAGGGCACCGATATGAAGCCCGAGGATATCCCCCTGCACGATGCCGCCGTGTACCGCATGATCAGTCAGGGCGACACCGACGGCGTGTTCCAGCTGGAAGGCGGCGGCATGCGTTCCTTCCTCACCAACATGCAGCCCGAAACGTTTGAGGATATCATCGCCGCCATCAGCCTCTACCGCCCCGGCCCCATGGAAAGCATTCCGCGCTATATCGCCGGCAAGCGCGACCCCGCCAGCGTGCACTACGATACACCGCTGCTCAAGCCCATTCTGGATGTCACCTACGGCTGCATGGTGTATCAGGAGCAGGTCATGCAGATCGTGCGCGACCTGGCAGGCTACAGCTTCGGCCGCAGCGACCTCGTGCGCCGCGCCATGGCCAAAAAGAAAAAGGACGTCATGGCCAGGGAGCGCAAAAACTTTGTCTACGGCTCCGAGGAGGAGCATGTCCCCGGGGCGGTCAAAAACGGCGTCCCCGCCGAGGTGGCGTAGCACATCTTTGATGAAATGACCGCCTTTGCCAGCTATGCCTTCAACAAGGCGCACGCCGCCTGCTATGCCGTCGTCGCTGTGCAGACCGCGTGGCTCAAATACTACTACCCGGCCGAATTCATGGCCGCCATGATGAACAGCGTGGTGGGCAACGCCTCCAAGATCGCGGCATACATCCAGTACTGCCGTCAAAAAGGCATTCCCGTGCTGCCGCCCCACGTCAACCGCTCCATGCGCAAGTTCACCGTTGAAAAAAACAAAGACGGCGTCAAATGCGTGCGCATGGGCATGAGCGGTGTCAAAAACGTGGGCAACGCCGCCGTTGATGCCATCGTAGCCCAGCGTGTCTCGGGCGGAGAATACCGCTCCATTTACGATTTCTGCCGCCGCATCAACACCGAAGCGGTCAATAAACGCGCCGTCGAATGCCTCATCAGCGCAGGCTGCTTCGATGGTCTGGGCGCCACGCGCCTGCAGTGCGCGCACGTGTTCACCGCCGCCATGGACGCCAACAGCGGCAGCCGCCGCGCCAACATGGACCGGCAGATCTCCCTGTTCGACATGGGTGGTGCCGGCTCCGCG
>JAZRWA010000097.1:0-59239 GCA_045599485.1 Clostridia bacterium
AATTGCTTTTTGCTGATACCTTCTGGTGTTTCTGGATACTTCCCTTCGCGATACATCTCTACACATTTTAACTTGAATTCATTGCTGTATTTCATGCAAATACCCCCAATTCTGGTTGTCCAGAATTGGGGGTACATATCAAAGCGATTTTGCGCGGATCCTTTTGCAATATCAGTAGGGGAGAAGACCGGCTTTCTGACCCCAGTATTTGACCCACGCCAGTGCTTCACGGCAGTGGTTTTTGGGCCAGTACTGCAGGAGGGTGGCACTGCCGGCGCCCTGTGCGTTAAAGCCGGCATCGGTTGCAAGTGCCAGAGCGCGGGCAACGTGGTAATCGCTGGTCACAATCAGCACGGAGGTGGCGCCTTCCGGCAACATCGCCTTGGCGTTGTCCAGGTTTTCCCGGGTATTGATGGAGGTGTCCTCCATCAGGATATCCTGCGTCGGGACGCCGAGCGACAACAGATAGGTCTTCATGGCCTGCGCTTCGGTGATGGGTTCGTTGTTTCCGCGGGCGCCGCACACAACAATGGGACGAGGACGGACGCAGTAATGCTGATAGGCCATGTCGAGCCGATCCTTCAGCTGACGGCTTAATGTGCCGTCTTCTTTTACCTGCGCGCCCAGCACGATGATGGCCCTGTCGGTATCGTCAGGGGCGGGAATGGTCCATTCCCGGATGGCGACATAGCCGACAAGGGCGATGAAAACGACTGCAGCCAGGAGAATCAGCAACAAAACCGCGTGTATCAAAGGGTGCTTCCTTTCTCTTTTGGACATGGGGGCATTGCTCCTTCAGAATGATATAAAATGGTGTTTTGTCCGGCGGACAGCGGGGAGGCATTCCCGACTGAATCGGGCAGCAGGCCGCTGAGCAGAAAGCTGAAGCTTTCGTTATCAGCAGTGATGATGTGATCAAACAGCGTGATGCCGATTCGGCGAAGGGTCTCGCGCAGTTCCAGTGTCAGCTGGATATCGGCTTCGGAGGGGGCAGCGCTGCCACCGGGGTGATTGTGGGCGAGGATCAGCCCACAGGCACCGCTCTGCGTGGCGATGCTGACGATGTGCCGCGTGTATACGCGTACCTACGTGGTATCGCCCGAACCGATCTGGGCCGCATTGAGACGCTTCATGCGTGCATCCAGACAGATGACATAGAATTTTTCGTATTTTTCTCCTTCGAACAGGGCTTCACAGTAGTGTGCGGCGGCTGCGGGAGAGGAGAGAAGCGGTGAATCCTCCTATACGCTTTTGCGGTAGGCGCGAAAGAGCGGCAGCATCAGCGCGATCAGGGAGGCGGCGTTGTCACCGATGCCATCGACAGTTTGCAGTTCGTCGGACGAAGCCTGCAGCACAGCGTGCAGCGAGCCGAAGCGCTGAAGCAGCGCATGGGCGATGGGGCTGGTGTCCCGCCGCGGGATGGCATAGGAGAGCAGGAACTACAGCACTTCATGCGGTGCAAACGCTTCCAGACCAGCGGTTTCAAAGCGTGCCCTGAGACGCTTACGGTGTCCTTCGTGCTGCATACCGGGGCCTCCTTTCGCTGATGCGACTATCATACCACACTTTGCCCGCTGACTCAACAGATTTGCGGTTGTTGAAACAATTCAGATATGTTAGAATAAAAATAAGGGGGCAGAACAATGGTTTCGATTTATGGTGGGCGTCCCAACAGGCTGTGGCCGCATCTGGTGCAGCTCATTCGTTCGGCACGTTCCGAAAACAAAAAATGCGTATTGATCGTGCCCGGAGATTTCACTCTGCAGGCAGAGCGGGCTTTGATCCGCGATCTGGACTGCAAGGGCTTTTTTGACATAGAAGTTTATTCACTCACCCGTTTGACGGGACAGATCCTGTCCGCCAGACCGCTCTTCGGGCGTAAGGCGATCGATGAAAACGGCAAGAATGTAGCCGTAGCCCGTGCGGTGCTGGAACGGAAAAAGGAATTGCGTTATTATGCCCGCATGGCGGAAAGCACGGGCTTTGTTCAGCGCTGCGGCAGCTGGATCGCCGATATGAAGCTTGCCCAGATCGGCCCCGAGCGGTTGAAGGATTATGTGGACCAAATGCAGGAAGGCGCCGAGAAAGAAAAGCTGGGCGATCTGAACGGCATTTTTGAGACGTATACGGCGATTCTGAGCGATAAGTTTGTGGATAATGAGGATATCCTGACGGCATCTATTGAAGCACTGCCTGTCAGCGGCCTCCTGAATGACACCGAAACCATCCTCTATGGATTTGACCGGCTCAACGAGGATTACATCCGTTTTTTGTGCGCAGCGGCACCGCTGGCTTCGCATGTGGCGGTCTATCTGGCGATGGACCGTGAGGATGCTCCCGATGGCGACTGCTTTGAAACGGTTCGTCAGAGCGCTGAAAACCTGCGGCTGCGTCTGCGCAACCAACATCAGCAGCGGGAATGGCTCTGGATCGATGAAGAAGTCCCCGACAACGGGCCGGAGGAACTCAAATGGCTGCGGGCGCATCTGCTGCAGCCCGGTGTCGGGCCCTGGTCGGAGCCCTGCGACGCTGTGACGCTCTTTCAGGCTTCTGTACCCTATGTAGAGGCGCAGTACCTCACTGAAAGCGTATTTGCCCTTCTGGAAAAAGGCGTGGATCCCGAAAAGATCGTGATCCTGTGCGGGCACTTGGATATCATGGAGCCGCTGCTATCCGGTTTGTTTGCTGCCTGCGGTATACCAGCTTATTTTGATGTGCAGGCACCGCTGATCCGGCATGGATTGGCACGGATGCTGCTGGCAGCCTGCCGCGCGGTCAATGATGGTTATCGCCCGGAGGATATGCTGGAACTGATCAAATCGGGTTACGCGCCTCTGACACGACAGGAAGGCTGGATGCTTGAAAACCATATACTGAAATATGGTGTATCCGGATCAAAATGGAAGAAATCCTTCGATCAGGATGACGCAAACGGCACGGTCGAAACTGCCCGCGTCAAGCTGATGGACATGCTGGAAACGTTGAAGGATGAACTGAAAAGCGCACGCACGGGCGCGGAATCCCTGACGGCTCTTGTCCATCTGATGACGAACGCCCGGGCACCCGAAAAACTGGCGGAAGTGCAGGAGCAGCTGACAAACGCCGGACTGGAAACGGGGGCGGTGCAGAACCGTCAGGTATGGGAAACAATCACCGGTGTACTGGCGCAGATGAACGAGATCGCCGGAGAGGAACGCATTCCGGCGGGTGTGATCACCACGTGGCTGGAAGCGGGATTGATGGGGGCAAAACTGTCTGCACTGCCGCCCGTATCCGGCTGTATCACGGTGGGAGATATCGGGCGCATGATCCCCTTTGAGCCGGAGCATGTTTTCCTTTGCGGCCTGAGTGATGAAGCCGGGGCAGACCGCGGCAATCTGATGAGTGAGGAAATCGCCGAAGAGATGGCAGAAACGATGCAGGTCACCATCGGGGAGAGCCTGAAGGATGCCGACAGCATGGACGAACTGACGCGTTGGAAATTGGTCTATGCGGCAAAGAAGCATCTGTATCTGTCTTATCCGCAGGCGTCCCAGGATGGCGCGGCGGCACGCTGTGACCGTTTTGTGCAGACGGTGACGCGTTTGCTTCCGCAGATGCAGAAGGACGGCAGCCTTTCGGAGTCGCCGCTGCACGCGGTGTCGCCGTTGATCGCGCTGGATGAAGTCGGCGTCCGTCTGCGGGAAGGCACATTGAAGGACGAATGGCTGAAGGCGTGGAACTGGCTGCTGATGGACGAAAAATACCGGGGAATTGCCGAAAAGCTGCTGGTAAACGCACAGGGACGACAGAAAACCGAGCAGCTGAGCGAAGAACGTGCCGGAAAGCTTTTTCGGGATAAAAAGATGAGCATCAGCCGGCTGGAGACCTTTGCGGGGTGCCCGTATCGGCATTTTGTCCAGTATGGCCTGAAACCCAAGGAAAGAGAGCTGTGGGGCTTTACGCCCCTTGACAAGGGTAACTTTTATCATGCGGCCATTGAGGGTTTTACCAAAGCGTTGGCGGAAGAACCCGCTTGGCCGAAAATCACCCGCAAAACCTGTGACCGGCTGATGGAAAAAGCACTGGAACCGCTTGTGGAACAGTGGCGCGGCGGCTTTCTGGATGGCAGCGCGCGCGCCAGAACGGAAGGAGAACGCTACATTCGCCTGTGCAAGCGGCTGGGGTGGGTATTCACCCGCGGAGCACAGTATTCCAGCTTTAAATTATGCGGTAGCGAGATCGACTTTGGTACAGAAGGCAGCACCATGAAAGCGCTCACGCTTGAATTGTCCGATGGCTCCAGAGTGCTGCTGGAAGGGCGCATTGACCGTGCGGAAGAATATGTGAATGAAGATAAAAGATACATCCGCGTGGTGGATTACAAGTCGGGGCATAAGGAGCTGAAGCCGGAACAGATCCATATCGGCATGCAGCTGCAGCTTCTTTTGTATCTGAAGGCCATGCTGAACGATGATTCATCAGCGGTGCCCGCCGGCGCATTCTATCAATGGATGGGTGACCCGTTGGATAAGCCGGACAGCGAGAAGGATGCGGATGTGCGGCTGGTGGAGGCGCTGAAACTTCGGGGCGTTGTGCTGGCTGATCAGGAGATGGTGCCCGCCATGGATGACGAAGATAACCCTGCTTCCATGGAAAAAATGCTCAAAAAAGATGGAACGGCCTCTGCGAATAAGCTGGCGCTCCGTCTTGAATAGATGGATGCGCTGATCGGAAAGGCATGCAAGACCGCCGCGAAGCTGACGGAAGAGCTTCGAAAAGGCGAAATTGCCGCCGAGCCTGTGCGTACGGATGATACGCACTGCGTTTGCGATTATTGCGCCTATGACGGCATTTGCCGCCGGGACAGAGGCGACCGCAGCAGGGAAAGAAAACTGAAAAAGATGAAACCTGAAGAGTTGCTTCGAACAGAAGAAGAGCCCGTAACAGAGCCCTTCTGAATACGGAGCGATATATAGCAAAAAGAACGGCATTATGCCGTTCTTTTTGAATAAGCAGAAGCTGGTCAGACCCCGTTGACGATCAGATGGAATGCCGAATTGCTGTAGAAGAAGGACATAAGACTGCTTTCGGAAAACAGTGCAGTGACCTGACGCACCGGAATGACGGTGAGCACGATGGGCATCAGCTGACAGAGGACAAAAACGACGACGGCTCCGCGCAGAAGCCCGAAGAGGGCGGCTGTGATGCTTTCACCATGGCGCAGCAGCGGAAAATAGGTCGTGTGACCGACGGCACTGATGATCGTATGCAGCGCCATAAAGCAGAGGAAGAAGCAGATCGTATAGGAAAGGGATTGAATGACTGTCATGACAACGGTATGGGAAACGTACTCGTTGACGGTGGAAAGACCGAGCGGAGCGAGCGAAAGCGACTGCATGTTGGCCCGGAGCAGGGATTCGATGCCAGTCGGCAGGCCGACACCTTTCATGACACTTTCAAGCGCTGTTCCTGTCAGCCCGGCGGCAGGGGACATGGCGAGGGAGTAGTCACCCACCAGTGAGCCGGCGTCGGTGTAGGTTGCCAGCAATTGCATGACAGCCTTGTTTTTGCTGAGCAGCTGAACCAATTGCGGATAGAAAAGTCCCGCCAGCAAAAGGCTGAGAAGGGACGCGAAGAATCCAAGCGCGGAGGATACCGATCCCCTGTAAAGCGAAAAGATGACGCTGGCGACAAGGATCAGCAGTAAAAACAGATCAATGATATTCATGGTCATCAGGGAAGCACGACGGCGTAGACAGAAGCACCGCTGGCCAACAGGGCACAGCCGTTGGAAGTGATTCCGAGGAAGGCGGTAACATTGCCGTTCACGGGAATATCCAGCCCGGTGAAGCGGTTATCGCTGATGTCAGCACGGTAAATGCCCGAGGCGGAGAAAGCGTAGACTTTGTTTTTGTACAGAGCGGCACCGACACATTCGGAAGGCAGCGTGTAGCGGGTGTCGTTTGTGCCCCTGAGCAGGCGGAGCTCGGTAAAGCCGCTGCCGTTTTCCACCTGCTGCACAGGCGTGAAGAGCAGGTAAGCCGAGGAGCCGCTTGTCAGGGAGCTGACGAGCTGCCAGCCATAGACGGTGGCAGCACCGGCGGTGTTTTCCGTGCCGTGGTAGTCAAACTGGCGCAGCTCACGCGTATCGATGACATTGAGGGTGCTGCCGCAGTAGACAACGGAATAGGGCAGACGCTGACCGAGGCTGGCGGAGCCGGTGTTCATCTGTCCGGCCCTGTAGGTGATGAGGGAGGATTGGGGAACAGTGCCGAAAACATCCAGCGAGGTGGTCCAGATGTAGGAACCGTCTCCGAAGAAACCGCAGTCCAACAGCATGACGTCTTCGTAGTTGTTGCTTTCTGTATCGATGACGGAGCCATTGACATCGATGATCGTCAGCGTGGGGCTGATATTATCGCCGGTTACCACGGCAACGTACTTGTCACCGGTACGGGCGAACTGAATGGTGTCACCGAGCATGTTGTTGTAGGTGGCGTGACCGTTACGGTCGAGGATCTGCAGCTGACGGCCGCTCCAGACGGAAATATAACGGTTGCCGGCGTCGAACTGTGCGCCGTTGCCGATGGAAACGCTCCACACCTCCGCGCCGGAGCTGGTCAGACAGAACAGCGTTCCGTTGCTGTAATACAGCACACGATCACCGAAGACTGTTACATTCTGGTTGACCTGACAGCGCAGGGAATAGGTTTTGATCTTGGAACTGCCCATGTACTGGGAAACAAGGTAGACCATCAGCACGATAAACACAGCGGCGAGAACAATGATCAGCGCCGCCATGGGTGTTCTTTTTTTCTGCTCGGAACGATAACGCGGCATAAGTACCTCCTGAAATCGCTGAGGATATTATAAACGAAAGGGGCCGCACGCGTCAATAATAAAGGAAGGTCAGCAATCCTCGAACAGCTTGAGCAGGTCCTCATCCGAGAGTTTGGTGGGGATACTCTCGCCGGGGGTGATCAGTTTGTCAAACAGCTTGCGCTTGCTCTGACTCATGTTGACCACCTGTTCCTCGATGGAATCGTGCACCAGCAGACGGATGACTTCCACCTCTTTGGTCTGTCCGATGCGGTGAGCGCGGTCAACGGCCTGCTCTTCGGCAGCGGGGTTCCACCACGGGTCATAGTGAATGACCATATCGGCGCCGGTCAGGTTCAGTCCTGTGCCGCCGGCTTTGAGCGACAGCAGGAAGACATTGCCATGACCGCTGTTAAAGCTGTCACAAAGGCGGACGCGCTCATCGGCTGGGGTCTCGCCGTCCAGATAAAGGCAGCCGATGCCCTCCTGACAGAGACGCTGCTCGATGAGGCGCAGCATGCGTGTGAACTGGGAAAAGACCAGGGCGCGGCGGCCGTTTTGCAGGGCGGGGATCAGGATATCCACCAGCATTTCCAGCTTGCCGGAGGCGGCGGTGTAATCGTTCAGGCACAAAGCCGGATGGCAGCAGATCTGACGCAATTCGGTAATGGCGCTGAGCACCTCGGCACGGCCCTTGGCCATGCCGCGGGTGGTGAGGATCTGACGTACATAATCGCGGCGACGAAGCATGCTGGCCTGATAGACCTTGCGCTGCTCGGTGGACATTTCGGCCATCATGATCCTCTCCAGTTTATCGGGCAGCTCGGTCAGTACATCCTTCTTGAGGCGGCGCATCAGGAAAGGACGGATGCGCTGCATCAGCTCTTCACTGTTTTCGCCTTCGCCGTAACGGTGCATAAAGGCGGAAACACGCGGCAGATAGCCGGGAAGGATGAAGTCAAAAATGCTCCACAGCTCGCCTGCGTGGTTTTCCATGGGAGTGCCGGTCAGGGCGATACGGGTTTCGGCCTTGATGGTCTTGACCGCGTGAGCCGCTACGCTGGAGGCGTTCTTGATCTGCTGTGCTTCGTCCAATACGGCAAAACGGAAGGTGACCTCGGACAAAAGCGGGGCGTCGCGGCGGATCAGCGGATAACTGGTCAGCACGATATCGGGTGCTTTGGAGGAGGAGAGGCGTTCGATCTGCTCGGCCCGGGTCAGCTGACTGCCGCTGATGAGCATGACATCCAGTTCGGGGGCAAAGCGCTTGAACTCGCTCAGCCAGTTGTAGGTCAGCGAAGTGGGCGAAACGATGACAGAGGGCTTGCGCTCCGGTTCGGTACGGATGTAGAACAGCAGGGCGGCGATGGTCTGAATGGTTTTGCCAAGTCCCATATCGTCGGCAAGAATGCCGCCCATGTGCAGGGAATGGAGGGCGCAGAGCCACTCAAAGCCGCGCTGCTGATAGGGGCGAAGACAGGTGAGCGGCGATTTGACCTCGGCTACTTCCATTCGGGCAGCACGCTGCGCCTCTTCATCCAGCGTGACGGGCAGATGATGGGCACGGATGAGCGCTTCCATATAAGAAGCACGATACATGCCCATTTCCTGCGTACCGGTCAGCTCGTTCGATTCGCAGACGGCTTCCGCCAGCGGCTGCCAGTCGTCGGTGTCCTCCAGCGAAATAAAGGAGCCATCCTTGAAACGGAAATAGGAGGAACGGTCGCGCAGGGCGCGCATGAGCGGCAGCAGTTCCTCAGTGATCTCATCATCCTGAAGCAGGTCCAGCTTCAGCTGACCGCCTGCACCGCGCAGCATGCCGGAAAGGCGAGGCTTGCGGGGGGTGAGCTTCTTGAAATCGTTGCTGAAAAATACCTCGGCGTAGTGCGTCAGCTCGCCGGCACCTTCGGAAACGAAACGATAGATCTCATCATTGCCGCTCAGATAGACAAGACCGCCGGAAACACGGAATCCGGCATTGGCGAGCACTTCGGTCACTTCCTGTTCATGCTGCGCGTCACGCAGCAGCAGCGGGGAAATGCTGTCATCGGGGGCAGCGAAGGGATCGATCACGGTATCACCGTAAACAAATTCCGTGCGGGCGGTAACGCCGACGCCTTCGCGATCCAGATAGACCCGGGCACGGAAGGGCTCCCGGATGAGCTGGCATTCCAGCTGCGGGGCAAAGCGCAGATCGCCGATGCGGCTCAGCCAAAGCACAAGCTGGCTCATGACGCGCCCTGTGCGGGCAGGCTCGAACAAAAACTCTGTGATACCGTTGATGCGGCTTTTGACGCAAAGGGCAGCTACAGCGCGCTGCGCTTCGGGAACGCGCGTGACAAAGCTGTCGACCAGCGCATAAGAGCAGTCAGCGGTCAATGGGATAAAATCACTGTCAAAACCGGCTTCGATGCACAGATGGTGGACACCCTGGCGCGACCGGTCGGACAATGTAAAGGTCAGCGGCAGGGGATCGGTCTTGATGCCCTGCTGCTGAAGGGCGGTATTGCCCACCTGCAGACGATAATCCAACCGTTCCAACAGCGCCCACACACGGGCGGCGGTGGTCTGTGGCAGCGGCATCATGCGCGCATCCTGTATGCCGATGGAAACTCCGGCAAAGCGCAGGGTATCGCAATGAGAACGGAGAATCTGCAATAACTCCTTCTGCGGGGCGGGAAAACGCATCCAGTCGGCAAAAAAAGTGAAGCCTTTGCCGACCTGCAGGGAACGGTTGCCGTCGATGGTGTCCAGAAGCTCGGGGATGGAGCGCACCACATACATCCGGTCCTGACCGATGCGCAGACCGATACTGAAGGAGGAAGGGGTAATACGAAACTCGGGTTCCAGTCGAATCAGGGTGGATTCGGGCAGTGCGTATTCCATCATGGAGAACAGGGTCTCGGAACGTTCCCTTGCTTGCAGTTCTTTGAGGGCTTTGAGTGCCCCCGACTCTCCAGCGGAGAGCAGGGCAGCCAGAAGATGCCGGCAGCGGGGGGCTGCATCACAAGTGCATTCGCCGCTGCCGTTGGCAAATAGACGTACTTCACTGCGTACGCCGGCTACTGAGTAGGAAATATATTCGGGGCAGCGCTTGTTTTCGGTCACCGCACCGCGGCGATATAGCATTCTGCCTGCTTCAAATTCTTCGTTTCCAAAGCGTTCTAGCAATCGGATTGCATCCATTCAATCAAACCTCCGGCGCCAAATGGCGCATCTTTTATCAATACGACAAAAACCAATAAATTCCTGCTTTGAAAGGAAAACTTTTTTAGCGTGTAAACCAAGAAAACAACAGGCAGAAATGAGGTCGGGCTTTGAATCATGAATTGTTCGGGTTCCGGCTGTTTTTGCGCTATGTCCGTATAGCTGATGGCGGGCAACATTCGTGTATTCGGGGATTAAAAACAGAAAATGCTGAAAAATGATGGTATCTCGGTTGTGCTTTTGCAACAAATGTGTTATCATATCATGGTTAACGCTTAAAAGCCGATGCAATGAATGACGGCTGCAATTGATTGAAAGAATGACGGATACGGCGCGCCGTTCCGCAGGAGGAATAGAATGAACATCAGGGAAAGACTGGAAAAGAGCCTGAACAAGGCCATTGCGCAGAGCACGGATGCGGAGCTGTATGCTGCCCTGCTGCAGCTGTCCAAGGAAATGGCTGCCGAAAAGAGAAGCAATGCCGGTAAGAAAAAGATTTATTATGTGTCCGCCGAGTTTCTGATCGGTAAGCTGCTTTCCAATAACCTGATTAACCTGGGCATTGACAAGGAAGTGCGTGAACTGCTGGAGGAGAACGGAAAATCCCTGGCGGCGATCGAAGAGGTCGAGATGGAGCCTTCACTGGGCAACGGCGGCCTTGGCCGTCTGGCGGCCTGCTTCCTGGATTCCATTGCTACGCTCGGTCTGAACGGTGATGGCTGCGGCATCAATTATCATCTGGGCCTGTTCAAGCAGGTTTTTGAGCATAACCTTCAGAAAGAAACGCCCAACCCCTGGCTGACGGAGAAGAGCTGGCTGACCCGCACCGACGTTTGCTATCCGGTGTCCTTTGGCGGCTTCGGCGTCACAGCCCGTATGTACGACCTGGATGTGGTGGGTTACAATAACCGCACCACCAAGCTGCACCTTTTTGATATCGACACGGTGGATGAGGGCATGGTGCATGACGGCATCAGCTTTGAAAAGTGGGACGTCTGCCGCAACCTGACACTTTTCCTCTATCCCGATGACAGCGATGAGCAGGGTCGTATGCTGCGCGTCTATCAGCAGTATTTTATGGTCAGTGCGGTGGCGCAGCTGATCGTGGACGAAGCGCTGCAGAAGGGCAGTACCCTGCATGATCTGCCCGATTACGCCGTTATTCAGATCAACGATACGCATCCTTCCATGGTGATTCCCGAATTGATCCGCGTGCTGGGCGAGCATGGCATCGGCTTCGATGAGGCGGTGGGCATTGTTTCCCGTATGTGCGCCTACACCAACCATACCATTCTGGCGGAAGCGCTGGAAAAATGGCCGGTGCATTTCATCGAGCGTGTGGCACCCCGTATCATGCCCATCATCTGGGACCTGGACAACCGCGTCAAACAGCGCGTCAACGATGAAAGTACCTGGATCATCCGCAACGGTCTTGTTCACATGGCGCATTTGGATATCCACTATGGCTTCAGCGTGAACGGTGTTGCCCGCCTGCATACCGACATTCTGAAAAAGACCGAGCTGAATAACTTCTATCGTCTGTATCCCGAAAAGTTTACCAACAAGACAAACGGCATCACCTTCCGCCGTTGGCTGATGTCCTGCAACCCCGAACTGAGCGAGCTGATCACCTCCCTGATCGGCGACAGCTGGAAGAAAAACGCCTACGAACTGGAAAAACTGGAAGCCTTCGCCCAGGATGAAGCTGTGTTGCAGAAGCTGCTTGATGTCAAGCGTGTGAAAAAGCAGCAGCTGGCGGATTACCTGAAGACCACGCAGGGCATCGAGGTCAATGCCGACTCCCTGTTTGATATCCAGACCAAGCGTCTGCATGAGTACAAGCGTCAGCAGCTGAATGTGCTGTATGTGATCGATAAGTATCTGCAGATCAAGGCGGGGTACAAGCCTGCGGTGCCTGTCACGGTGCTGTTTGGCGCCAAGGCGGCCCCGGCGTATGTGATCGCCAAGGATATCATCCATATGATCCTCTGCCTGCAGCAGGTCATTAACAACGACCCCGAGGTCAGCCCCTGGCTGAAGGTCGTCATGCCGGAAAACTATAATGTTTCCCTGGCGGAAAAAGTCATTCCCGCCTGCGATATTTCGGAGCAGATCTCGCTTGCTTCCAAGGAAGCCAGCGGCACCGGCAACATGAAGTTTATGCACAACGGCGCGGTCACCCTCGGCACGTTGGACGGCGCCAATGTGGAGATCGGCGAGCTGGTGGGAGAGGAGAACATCTACATCTTCGGCGATGAATCCGACATCGTCATTGCCCGCTACGCCAGAGGCGACTATAACGCCTATAGCTATTATTCTTCCAATGCCCGTCTGCGCTGCGCGGTGGACTTTATCATCAGCGACCGCATGATGGCTGTCGGCAATGCCGAAAACCTCAGGAGACTGCATCATGAGCTGACCACCAAAGACTGGTTCATGACCTTCCCCGATTTTGAAAGCTACCGTCTGGAGCGTGACCGCGCCTATGCCGATTACACGGACCGTATGGCGTGGGCGGCCAAAATGCTGCGTAACATCAGCAATGCCGGCTACTTCTCCTCTGACCGTACCATTGCCCAGTACAACAAGGATATCTGGAAGCTGAATTGATTTTCAGCAGCGCGAGCCCCCGCCGGAAAGCGGGGGTTTTGCGTTTGGGAGGAATGGTTATTTGTTGACAAACAGGCGGTTTTGTGATGTAATAATAGAATGAAAATTGTATCGGAGGGATACTATGATCCGGGTTGAAGACTTTGTCAAAACGCTTTCGTTGACGCCCCTGAACCCGTCCAGGGATGATGAGTGGCCCATCGAAACTGCCGATCTGAATCGTGCGGGTCTGCAGCTGACCGGTCATTATGTTTATTTTGCCAAAGAACGTCCGCAGGTCATCGGCAAGGCGGAAATGTCTTACCTTGATTCGCTCGATCCTGAGCTGCGTGCGAAACGCCTGGAAGAGTTTTTCTCCTATGATATTCCCTGCGTGATCATCTGCCGCGGTCAGACGCCGCCGCCGGAACTGGTGCCGCTGGCCATCAAACACAATGTGCCGGTGTACCGCACAGAGATGGCCACAAGCGTGTTCTTTACCAATGCCATGCTGTTTATGCGCCAGAGCCTGGCACCGCGTGCCACCATCCACGGCGTACTGATGGATGTGTACGGTGTAGGTGTGCTGATTACCGGCCGCAGCGGCGTCGGCAAAAGCGAAGCGGCCCTGGAGCTGATCAAGCGCGGCCATCTGCTGGTGGCCGATGACTCGGTGGATATCAGCAAAGTGGCCGAGGACCGACTGGAGGGTGAATCTCCCGAGATGATCCGCCATTTGATGGAAATTCGCGGTATCGGCATCATTGATATCCGGGCCATGTTCGGTATCGGTTCGGTTCTGCACAAGAAGACCATCAGCCTGGTGATCGATCTGGAAAAATGGGATGAAACCAAGACCTATGAGCGCTTTGGCGTACGGGATGAATACCGCTACATCATGGATGTGGCTGTTCCCAAGATCACGCTGCCCGTGAAGCCGGGCCGCAATCTGGCGATCATCATCGAGGTGGCAGCCCGCAATTTCAGCCTGAAGAAGCTGGGCTATTCTGCCGCGGAAGAACTGGACCGCCGTACCAATGAAATGATGGCACAGAAACTGGTACAGCTGAGTAAGTAAGGAGTATATATGTATTATATTGGTATTGATCTGGGTGGCACCAACATTGCTGCCGGCGTTGTGGACGAGACAGGCCGTATCTGTGCCTCCGCCGAAACGCCGACGCTGGCAAAGCGCCCCTATAATGAGATTATCCGTGATATGGCTGCCGTCTCCCGAAAAGCGATGGAAAAAGCCGGTATTGCGGAAAAACAGATCGAATCCATCGGTATCGGTATTCCGGGCGTTGCCGACGCGGACGGAAATGTGATCTTCTGCACCAACCTCGGCTGGCATGATATTCCGCTGCGCAAAGAACTGCAGCAGTACATCAATAAGCCGGTGTATATTGACAATGACGCCACTGTGGCCGGTTGGGCCGAGTATCAGGCGGGTGTGAGCCGCGGCACGAACAGTTCGGTGTTTCTGACACTGGGAACGGGCGTGGGCGCCGGCATCGTCATCAATGGCCGCATCTGGAGCGGCCGTCACGGCGTTGCATCCGAGCTGGGGCATATCACCATCGTCAAGGACGGCGTGCAGTGCACCTGCGGAAAGAAAGGCTGTCTGGAGCGGTACTGCTCGGCAACGGCCATCATCCGCATGGCGAAGGAAGCCTCGGAAAAGCAGCCTGAGAATGCCATGATGGCATCTTGCGGCGGCGATGCCGAAAAGATCACTGCCAAGGTGGTTTTTGACGCGGCGAAGGCAGGGGATGCGGTGGCTGCTGAAGTCTATCATGAGTATATCCAGTATCTGACGATCGCTGTCAATAACGTGGTCTCTTTCCTGGATCCCGATATCATCGTTCTGGGCGGCGGCGTCAGCAAAGCGGGCGATTTCCTGCTGAACGCGCTGAAGGAAAATATGCCGAATTATCTGATGTATCCCACGCTGCCCATGCCGGAGCTGGCGCTGGCTTCGCTCGGCAATGATGCCGGCATTGTCGGCGCGGCGCTGCTGGGCAGAGTTTAAGAAAGAAGGACATTTCCATGGGAAAGTATACGCTGATTCATGATCTTTTCCGTTCCACCCCTGCGGACGGCGCACGTGTGACCGTTGCCGGCTGGGTACGCACGGTACGCGACAGCAAGGCGTTTGCCTTTATCGAGCTAAACGACGGTACTTTTTTCAAAAATCTGCAGATCGTACTGGATGAGACGGTTCCCGGCTTCCGTGATATGGTCAAGGTGACGCTGGGCAGTGCCATTGAGGTGACTGGTGTGCTCAAGCTGACCCCCGAAGCCAAGCAGCCCTTCGAACTCAAGTGCGAGAGCATGCAGATCGTCGGACCGGCTGCGGCGGATTATCCGCTGCAGAAAAAGCGCCATACGGTGGAATATCTGCGCACCCAGGCGCATCTGCGTCCCCGCACCAACCTGTTTTCTGCGGTGTTCCGCATTCGCTCCGTGGCGGCACAGAGCATCCACCGGTTTTTTGCCGATCAGGGCTTTGTGTATGTGCATACGCCCCTGATTACCGCCAGTGACTGCGAGGGCGCGGGCGAAATGTTCCGTGTGACCACGCTGGATGCCGAGAACCCGCCCCGTGATGAACAGGGTCATGTCAAAATGAGCGAGGACTTCTTCGGCAAGCCGGCCAACCTGACCGTTTCCGGTCAGCTGAACGGCGAAACCTTTGCCATGGCGTTCCGCAACATCTACACGTTTGGTCCCACCTTCCGCGCTGAAAAGAGCTACACCCAGCGTCATGCTGCCGAGTTCTGGATGATCGAGCCGGAAATTGCTTTTGCCGATCTGACCGATGATATGGACCTGGCCGAGGCGATGGTGCGCTTTGTGATCGGTGATGTGATGGAACGCTGCCCGGAAGAGCTTGAGTTCCTGAACAATTTTGTGGATAAGGGCCTGATTGAGCGTCTGACCCATGTGCGCGACAGCGAGTATGCCCGCTGCAGCTATACCGAGGCCATTGAGATTTTGAAGGCTTCCGGTGAAAACTTTGAGTACGGCGCTTACTGGGGCATGGACATGCAGACGGAGCATGAGCGCTATCTTGCGGAGAAGCATTTCGGCCGCCCGGTGTGTGTCTACGATTATCCCAAGGAGATCAAGGCGTTTTATATGAAGCAGAACCCCGATGGAAAGACCGTCGCCGCCGTGGACGTGCTGGTGCCCGGCATCGGCGAACTGATCGGCGGCAGCCAGCGTGAGGATCAGCTGGAAGTGCTGGAAGCCCGTATGGATGAGCTGGGTCTGGAAAAGAGCAGTTACTGGTGGTATCTGGAGCTGCGCAAGTACGGCTCCGCACCGCATTCCGGCTTTGGCCTGGGCTTTGAGCGCCTGATCATGTATCTGACGGGTGTCAGCAACATCCGCGATGTGCTGCCCTTCCCGCGTACGACTGGCAGCGCCGAATTTTAATCAACAGGCATCGGACGAACTGTCCGGTGCCTTTTTCAGGGGGAAAAGAATGAAACTGTTTGATTCGCATTGTCATCTGGATGACGAAAGATACAACGAGGACCGGGAAGAAGTCATTTCAGCCCTCGGGGAAGCCGGGATAGAGCGCTGCGTTTGTGTGGGCAGTGACCTGGCTTCCTCTCATCGCTGCCGGGAACTGAGTGAAAAGTATCCGTTTATTTATTTTGCGGCGGGGGTTCATCCGCATGAGGCAAAGGATGTTCCGGAGGATTATTTGACGGAGCTCGCGTATTTGCTGCGCCATCCGAAGTGTGTGGCCCTGGGGGAGATCGGTCTGGATTATTATTACGATCTCTCTCCGCGGGAGATACAAAAAAAAGTGTTTTCGGAACAGATGGAATTGGCTTGCAAAGCGAATAAGCCGGTGATCTTTCATATCCGCGACGCACACGGCGACGCGTATGAGATGCTGAAAGCGCGAAAGGAACTGCCCGCGGGCGTGATCCATTGCTGCTCTGCCAGCGTTGAACTGGTAAAGGAATACCTGAAGATGGGCTTGTACATTTCTTTTGCGGGTCCCATTACGTTCAAAAATGCGGAGGGACCGCGTTCGGCTTCCCTGGCGGTGCCTCTTGATCGATTGCTGATCGAAACAGACAGCCCGTATCTTACGCCGGTGCCGTTCAGGGGACAGCGCAACACCCCTGCGCTGGTAAAACTGGTGCTTGAAAAGCAGGCTGAAATACACAGCATTTCGCCGGATGAACTTGCTGAGATCACCTATCAAAATGCATGCCGCCTGTATGGTATACAAGATGTTGAATAATTTGCGGGAATCGTATAACAGGATATTGACAAGCATTACTGTGAGTGATATTATTTGTTCATAAAGGGTTGGAATGACCCTAATTTTATATTGAGAAAGGGACACGAACATGAAAAAGTTGCTTGCCCTCGTACTTGCTGCCCTGATGCTGATGTCCTGCACGGCTTTCGCCGAGCTGGATACCACCATCCCCGAAGGCACCACCTTCACCTTCTGGCACACCTTCACCGGTGTCAATGCCGACGTTCTGACCGCTCAGATCGCTGAGTTCATGGCTCAGAATCCCGGTATCACCGTGGATGCCCAGTACATTGCCGGCGGTTACAATGGCCTGCATACCGAACTGGCTTCTGCCAACGCTGCCGGTACCGGCGTGCCCGCCCTGGCTGTGATCAACGTGCCTCGTCTGACCAGCTATGCTCAGGACGAGCTGGTGGTCGACCTGACCCCCTACATCGAGGCTTATGCCGATGAAATCAACTTTGCTGATTTCTATGATGGCATGACCGATATGATGTGCATCGACGGCTATCAGGCTGCTCTGCCTTTCGGTCAGTCCGGTCAGATCTTCTTCTACAACAAAGATCTGCTGAAGGAAGTCGGCGTGGAATTCCCCACCAAGATGGAAGACTTCGGCGCTTTCCTGAAGACCGTGTATGACTACACCGGCAAGCCTGTTATCGACTTCTGTGGTAACGACAACGCTTACTTCTACTGCCTGTTCACCAACGCCGATGCTTATATGATCGATGTTGAAACCAACACCACCGGTCTGGAAAGCGAAGCCGGTCTGCAGATGATGAAGGACCTGCGTGAATGGAAGGATGCCGGCTACATCAAGTGGGTCGACACCGACGTTTCCAACACCCTGAAGTTGGACTTCACCTCCGGTGCCTGCGCCGGTGTGCTGTACACCTCTTCTTCTTACGCCAACTATAAGCTGGTTGCCGCCAACGGCGAAAACGGCACTCCCTTCGAAGTGGGTATTGCCAACCAGCCCATCGGTACCTCCGGCCGCAACGAGCAGTATGTTGCCGGTGCTACCATGATCATTCCCTCCGCTGACTGCAACACTCAGGCTCAGAAGAACGCTGCCTTCAAGCTGATCAGCTTCCTGACCGCTCCCGCTCAGCAGCTGACCTGGGCTACCGCTTCTTCCTACTATGTCACCCGCAAGAGCGCTTCCACCGATCCCGCTTATGCCGAGGCTTATGCCGCTCTGCTGGAAGCCCTGCCCGAGTCTGCCGTTCTGGATCTGAACGTGTATGTTGCCAAGACCAAGCATCCTCTGTTCGACAAGTGCGGCGATATCTTCGAGAACTACATGTCCGAGACCATCAACAACGGTATGGATGTTGAAGAAGCCTGGGAAATGATGTGCGAAGAAATCAACGATACTCTGGCTGATCAGTAATCGTTCATCTTTCAAAATTCAGCCGGGGACGGGGCAACCCGTCCCCGGGTATTTTTAAGGAGTGCTGTATATGGCGCGAAAAAAAGATATGGTCATCAATGGCCGTACGATTCATGTGCGTCCTGACCGTTATTATTGGTCTGATTTTTTGATGGCGCTGCCCGCCGTGCTGCTGCTGGCGGTTGTAACCTATTATCCGGTGGCGGAACTGATCCGAATCAGCTTTACTGACTGGCGTCTGACCATGACGAAACCTCCGCAGTATGTGGGCTGGAAAAACTGGGAATGGTTGTTTACAGCAAAGACTTCTACCAAATATCTGATGAACTCTCTTCAGATTACGGCTACCTATACTGTTTTCAATATTTTGATCGACCTGGGCATCGGTCTGCTGCTTGCCCATCTGTTTAATCATCTGACAAAGCCCTTTGGCGTGATGCGCGCGCTGATCTTCATGCCCCGTTACATCGCCATGTCCTCCTGCGGCATCATCTTCCTGTGGATGCTCAATACCGACTACGGTGTCATCAACAAGATGCTGGAGTGGGTTGGCGTAACGAAGCATATCAACTGGCTGGGCGATGACCAGCTGGCACTGGTTTCCATTCTGATACTGACAGGCTGGCACGGCATGGGATATTGCATGATGATTTATCTCTCTGCCTTGCTGGGCATTTCCAAGGACTATTACGAAGCTTCTTCTCTGGACGGCGCAACCGGTTTGCAGCAGTTCCGTTATATCACGCTGCCGCTGCTTTCTCCGACTACGCTGTTCCTGTTCATCACCACCTTCATCAGTTCCATGAAGGTCTACCAGTCGGTTGACGTTATGACCAGCGGCGGACCGCGAAACAAGACCGAAGTGATGGTGTATTATATCTATCGTCTGGCTTTTGATGATAATCGAATCGACCGAGCTGCCGTTACTTCTCTGCTCTTCTTTGTGGTGCTGCTCGTTGTGACGGCCTCGACGATGCGCATCACGAACAAGAACGTTCATTATGAAGCGTAAGGAGGAAGGAAGAATGAAAAATGAGTTTCTTACTCCTGGCGTAAAGAAAAAGATCAATCTGACCATCCGTTATATCTTTGCCCTGCTGGTAACCATCGTCATGGTCTTCCCGCTCTTCTGGATGCTTTCCACGTCCCTCAAGACCGAAGAAGAGGTCATGAGCGCAAAGCTTGTTTTCTGGCCCGCTGTGCCGCAGTTTGGCAACTACCAATATCCCTTCCAACGTGCACCGTTTATGCGTTATGTGCTCAATACAGCGGTGGTAACGGCAATGCAGATGGGCAGTGAGCTGCTGCTGGGCATTCTGGCGGCCTATGCTTTCTCCAAGGGCCGTTTCCATGGCAAGCATTTCTTCTTCCTGGTGGTGCTGGGCGCCATGATGATCCCCATTCAGGTGACCTTCATTCCGCTGTACATCATGATTTCCCGTGCAGGCTGGATGAATACCTATTGGGGTGTTTGGATCGCCGGATGCGTATCCTCCTACACCATCTTCCTGCTGCGTCAATCCTTTATGACGGTGGATGACAGTTACATTGAAGCCGCTCGCGTGGACGGCATGGGCAAGCTGGGGGCTATCTTCCGCATCATGGTGCCGATGTGCAAACCCACAGTCATCACGGTGGGCCTGACCGCTTTTATGGGCGGCTGGAACAACTACTTCTGGCCCAAGGTCATTATCAAGGCCCAGAATATGTATGTTCTGACGGTTGGTGTGCAGAGACTGAAGCAGTCTTACAGCAATGAGGCCACCAGTAACTACCATCAGATCATGGCCGGCGTACTGTTGAGCATCATCCCTGTGTTCATCGTCTTCGCCATTTTCCAGAAGCACATGCTGAGCGGTTTTACCAAGGCTGCAATGAAATAATTCAACACGAAAGCGCCCGGTATGCTATGCACGCCGGGCGCTTCAAGGTGAAATATGAAGAAGTACGAAATATTCTTTATTGATCTGGACAATACTCTTGTGCCGCATGGCCGCCATGAAACAAGCGAGAGGAACATACGTGCTCTGAAGGCTGCCCGGGAAAAGGGAATACGCCTGTGTGTGGCAACAGGAAGATGCCTGGGACTGATGCCGCCGGCGGTTAGAGAAGTTGGCTTTGACTACGCTCTGACGGCGAACGGCTGCGCCATGTATGAACTGAAAACCGGCAAATGCGTGCTCCGGCAGAATTTCGGCAGAGAGATCGCAATAAAGGCTTATGAGATCGTAAGGCCGTAGCTTGAATTTTTTGAGCTGTTTGCGAACGGCGAAATCATGGTGGACCGCATGGAGGTTGAAAAGATCAGCCGCATGCCGCTGCCGCAAACGCATGTGGACTACTTCAGCCGTGGGAAAGGCGTGTTCAATCTTTCCTTTGAAGAATATATCCATTCCGGCGCTCCGGGGTTGGAAAAGTTCAACTGCATTGTAACACCCGAGAAAGCCATGAAAAAGCTGATGCCTGCCCTGAAAGAAACAGGATTGTATGAGATCACGGCAATTGAGAAAAAAGGTGTACTGGAAGTGTTACCGGCCGGCTGTACAAAGGGCCAGATGATCCGTGATTTTTGCAGCTTGATGGGCGTCCGTACCGAAGATTGTGCCGCTTTCGGCGATGGTGATAACGATATCGACATGCTGCAGACGGTTGGCATGGGCGTTGCGATGGGCGGCGCGGGAGAGAATGTGAAAGCCATTGCCGACAGGGTGACCGATGGTGTTGAAAACGACGGACTGGCGGCATTTATTGAGAAAGAGATATTATGAGGGAAGTATGATACCTGAAGCTTTGAAACAGATGCTTGCGCGTCAATATGGCGAAGAGCAAGCCGGGCGAATCCTGGAAGGGATGAAGGGACCGAGGTGTGTGACGCTTCGTGCCAATACACTCAAGAGCACAGCGGAAGAAGTTGCCGCGGTGCTGACGGAAGCGGGGATTGCCTTTGAGAAGGCAACTTTCAGTGAAGAAGCCTTCATCCTGCCGGAAGCGTCCGAAAAAGATATTTGGCTGCTTGACATGTACAAGGAAGGCAAGGTTTATCTGCAAAGCCTTTCTTCCATGCTGCCGGTGATGGCACTGAATCCCAAAGAAAACACGGATATTTTGGACATGGCGGCTGCGCCCGGCGGAAAGACCGCACAGATTGCCGCCATGACGCACAATCAGGCCGGGATCATGGCTTGCGAGATCAATAAGATCCGGGCGGAAAAACTGAAGTATAACGTGGAAAAACAAGGCGCGACACGCGTGAATGTGATGGTACGGGATGCCCGACAGCTGGAGGATTTTTTCCGCTTTGATCAGATTCTGCTGGATGCTCCCTGCAGCGGCAGCGGTACGGTATTGGAGAGCGATCCCGGCAGCTGCAAAGCTTTTTCGGAAAAATTGGTCAAAAACAGCGCGCGTACCCAGCTTGAAATGCTGAAAAAAGCCATCAAAATTTTGAAAACAGGTCAGACGATGGTCTATTCAACCTGTTCCATTCTGGCGGAAGAAAATGAGCGGAATGTAAAAAGCATTCTGTCAGAGAAGCAATGCATCGTCGACCCGATCACGCTTCCCGGCATGGAGCATTTGCCTCTTCTGCCGTGCGGAATTGAAGGAGCGCTGTGTATTGCACCAAACGCTCTGTATGAAGGATTCTTTATGTGCAGGCTGAAAAAGACAGGACGTTGAATTTCTCCTGTATTTTTGAGTAAAAGTGCTTGTCTGCAAAAATAGATACGGTATAATATACTGGATTATGAGCAAAGGAATGCGCTTACATGCCGAATTTTACTTTGAACGACGCTGTGTTTGAAAACGCCGCCAAACAGTATCCGACACCGTTTTATCTTTATGATGAAAAAGGAATATTGGACAACATTGCCCGGGTGAAGCAGGCGTTTGCCTGGGCACCGGGGTATATGGAGTATTTTGCGGTCAAAGCGTTGCCCAACCCGCAGATTTTGAAGCTGTTTGTGGAAAACGGCTATGGGCTGGATTGTGCCTCTGAATGCGAGCTGATGCTTGCGGAAAAAGCTGGCGCGCAGGGAAAGATCATGTTTAGCGCCAATGATGTGCCGAACGGCGAGTTCGCCATGGCACAAAAGATGGGAGCGATCCTTAATCTGGATGATATCACCGATATTGAACAGATGGCGGAAGAATGCGGCATACCCGAGATGATCAGCATCCGCTTTAACCCGGGCGGCGATTTTTCCGGTCAGAATGCCATCATCGGACAGCCAGCGGAAAGTAAATATGGCTGGACAAAGGCACAGATGATGGAAGGTCTGAAGAAACTGAAGCAGATGGGCTTGAAGCGCTTTGGCATCCATGCGCTGCTTTCCAGCAATTCTTTGGAACAGGGGTACTATCCCGCATTGGCGGAGCTGTTGATGCGTACGGCTGCGGACTGCAGTGCCGAGTCGGGTGTGGAACTGGCCTTTGTCAATCTGTCGGGCGGCGTGGGTATTCCGTATCGTCCGGAGCAGAAGAAGCTGGATATCATGGAGATCGGCGCGCAGGTACGGAAGGCATATGAAGCTGTCTTTGGCGATCCGTCCGTGGCAAAAGTGCGCATCTGCAGCGAAATGGGGCGTTTTATGACGGGCCCCTACGGCTGGCTGGTGACCAAAGCCATTCATGAAAAGCAGATCTATCGTCATTATATCGGCGTGGATGCCTGCTCTGCCAATTTGCCTCGTCCGGCGATTTACGGTGCCTATCATCATGTTTCTGTGGTGGGCAAGAGGGAAATGCCCGAAACAGAGATCTATGACGTTGTGGGCTCTCTTTGCGAGAACAGCGATAAATTTGCCGTGCAGCGTTCCATGCCAAAGGTGGAGATGGGCGATCTGCTGCTCATTCATGACGCCGGGGCGCATTGCTGGGCCATGGGACACAACTACAACGGACGGCTCTCCTGCGCTGAGATCCTGTATGAAAGGGATGGCGGATATCGCATGATTCGCCGAGCGCAAAAACCGGAAGATTACTTTGCAACGCTGGTCGATTGATCATCAAAAAAGCAGGCCCGAAACGGCCTGCTTTTCAATTGGCGAATTACAATGGAGGTTTACACTTGGAACTGGCCGGACCATGCACTCATGCCATGATCATCAATGATCTGCACGCGAATGAATTGATCGGAGGGATGGATGGGATATACCGCTTCGGTCAGACCGTTTCCGTGAACGATACGCTGACCGGACCAGGGACGGGCAGAATAGAACACGACAGCAGAGGCGGGCGAACAGTTGATCCGCACCTCCTGCTTTGTGACTTCGATCTGATGAATCAGCGGTCCGCGGGAGGCATAGAAACGGCCTGCACGCAGTGATTGCAGAACGGCGGGAACGGTCTTTTCCGCAGCCTGCACCATGGTCCAACCCGCGGCAAAATCTTCCCGGTAGAAATGAGCGTCATCATTGCCCATCACGGCCAGTAAACGACCTTGGGAGGCAGCTGTCACATCGATGAGTGAGGAAGAATCAGCGCGGTCGCCGTTAAACGGCAGGGTTGAGACGGAGTTCCAGATCTCCGTTGCCGCGATTCCATCGAGGGAGGCAATGAATTCGGGCGTGTTCAGCGACCATGCCGGATGCGCCAGTACCGCTACGCCGCCGCAATCGTGGATGGCCTGAACAGCCTGCTGAGGCGTATGCTGTTCGCTCCAGACAGAGCAAATGGATTTGGATATACCCAAACCCAGAATATGTGCGGTTTGTCCGTGATTCACATGGTCAAATTCGATGCCGGGAAGGAGCAGTAAGCCTTCCGGAATATTGTACGGGAGCGTTACTTTGCGATGATCTGTGATGGAAAGAATGTCATAACCCGCATCACGATACATTGCCATGACTTCCTCGGGCGTCTTTTTCCCGTCGCTGGCAGTGGTATGCGCGTGAAAATTGCTCCTGAAAAATGGTTCGTTATCAGAAAATAGCTTCATAAGTGTCTCGCACTCCTTGTTGGAAGAATGTACGCTTTCAGAAAGGCGCGGCGTGCTTTTTTTTACTTCGAGAACTCGTACATGCCAATGGCTGCGGCGACCGAAAGATTCAGAGAGTCGATCTGGTCGTTGTGGATGATACGAACCGGTTGGCCGACTGCAGCCATCTCGGAGGGCAAGCCGCTGCCCTCGTTGCCCATGATAAGGGAAAAAGGCGTATGCTTCGCTGCGGCGGCCTGTTGAATGGGGACAGAGGCGTCCAGCATGAAGGGATAGCAGGCATGCTCCGGGTATTGCGCGGCGTATTGCTCGAAGGTATCATACAGACACACACGAAGTCCGAAAACAGCACCCATGCTGGCGCGGATGACATGCGGATCGAACAAGTCTGCGGCGGGGCGGATAATGGCAATATCGGTATAGCCAAAGCCAAGTGCTGTGCGGAGCATGGTTCCCATGTTGCCTTTATCGCTGGGATGGTGCAGCACAAGGTGATTGCCGTTTGAAAGAACGGAACTGAACTTGTCAAAGACAACGGCTGCAAAGCAATTCTCTTTTCCTGAAATGCGGCTGAGCGCTTTGTCTGCAGCTTCTTCCCGAACGTGATATTCTTCGCATAAACGTCTCAAAGCTGCAAGACCTTCACTGTTTTCCGCTTTGGAGGAGACGAGCAGGCGGCGTGCCAGCTCGGGACGCTTGAGCATCAGCTGGGAGGCGGGGAAAAGTCCGAGGGCATAGCTGTAGGAAAGGCGGGCGGAATAAGGTTCAAGGGATGGCATCAGCACACCTCCGATGTGGTAAGCATATGTTCAAGTAGCTGGAGAGCGATCTTTTTTCCTGCAGGACCGATTTCGGCCACCGGACCGGTACAGCCCGGGCAGCCATCTTCACAATCGCATCCCAGCACGACAGTTTTGCAATGTGCCAATAAAACTTCGCGCATTTTGTAGGCTTTTTCCGCCAGACCAATGCCGCCGGGGCAGGTATCGTACAAAATGATGGTGGACTTTTCCGTAAACGGACACTTGACCTGATAGCTGACCGAAATATCGCGCGGGGAGCACATCAGATACAGCGGAGACACGATTCGAAGCAGATTGGCAATGCCCAACATACCGCCCTGAAGTGAATCCTTGTCGTAGCGCGCAGCAACGGCAGGATCGAGCGTCCACCAGACGGCATTGGTGTGCATTTCGCTCTCGGGAAGCCGTACAGGACCGTAACCAAGGTTTTCGCCTGTATCCAGCTTCATTTTTTTGAAAAGCTTGGTGATGGCGGTAACGCTGATATCACCCCAGGCGGCGCTTCCGCACTGCTCGGTGATATCGAGCAGAGAAAGGCTCACATTGAGGTCTGCATCGGTATAATAATCCACCTCAATACGGCGTACAAAGGCTTTGCAGGCGTTGAAATCCAGCTTTTCCACTTGGTATTGCAGACCTTCGTGCATGTAAATGGCATTTTCGTGAAGCAGCATGGGCACGGTGAAACGATCCATTTCGCCAATGACGCGCACATGTGTGGGATCGGTAATGTCATTGATCAGGAAGTTTTCCGCCATGGCGGTACGAAGGGAGATCTCGCTGGCGGGGAATTCTTCGGCCTGCCAGAACCATGTATCGTCCACACGACGAAGGATATCCGATTCTTCCAAAAAGCCCAGCATTTCGTCATATCCCGGAGCGGAGCCAAAGGTTTCGTTCTGCTTGAAGGGCAGCTCATAAGCGGAGCATTTGAAATGATTGAGCAGAACATAAAGGTTATCGGGGTTGAGAAGGGCATTTTCCGGACTTTGTGAGAAGAAATACTGCGGATGAGCGACGATGTATTGATCCAGGGAGGCGGAGGAGGCGACCAGTACGGTAAGACTCGTATCCTTGCGGCGACCGGCTCGTCCGGCTTCCTGCCAGGTGGCGGCGATGGTTCCCGGATAGCCGCACAGAACACAAGCCTGAAGGCTTCCGATATCCACACCAAGCTACAACGCGTTGGTGGAGATGACGGTACGAATCTCGCCCTTTCGCAGACCTGCCTCGATCTGATGGCGTTCACTGGGCAGATATCCGCCACGATAACCGCGAACGGTATCGGCAACGCCGAGGCTGTTGCGTGCACCGTCCTTGAGCCGACGGGTGAGCACCTCAACCTGTACGCGTGATTTGGCAAACACGATCGTAGAAATGCCGTTTTTCTGCAGGATACCGGCAATGCGGCAGGTTTCGTTCAAAACACTTTTTCGGATGCCCAGCTGACGATTGACGACGGGCGGATTGTAGAAAACAAAGTGTTTTTCGCCGCTTGGCGCGCCATTATTGTTGATGACGGTGACGGGACGCCCAATCAGCATTTCCGCCAGTTCCTGCGGGTTGGCAATGGTGGCGGAGCAAAGGATGAAGCGCGGATGACTTCCGTAAAACTCACAAAGACGCAGCAAACGACGCAGAACGTTGGCCAGATTGCTGCCGAATACACCGCGATAGGAATGAATTTCATCAATGACGATGTAACGAAGGTTTTCAAATAGCTTGACCCAGCGGGTGTGATGCGGCAAAATGCCGGAATGAAGCATATCGGGATTGGTGACGACTACGTGCCCGGCTTGGCGGATCGCCCTGCGGGCGGTATCGGGCGTATCACCGTCGTAGGTATAGGCTTTGATATCCGCCCCGAGAAGCTGGATCAGATCGTAAAGCTCACTGACCTGGTCCGCAGACAGGGCCTTGGTGGGGAAAAGATACAGGGCACGGGCATCGGGGTCGCGCATGATCTCGGACAAGATCGGCAGATTATAACAAAGTGTCTTGCCGGAGGCGGTGGGGGTGACAACGACGAAGTCTTTTCCCTGCGCGGCGGCGGTTACGGCCTCGGCCTGATGGGTGTAAAGCTTGTGAACGCCTCTTTGGTTCAGCGCAACGGGAATGCGCTCATTGAGACAAGCAGGCCATTCGGCATAGCGGGCAGGAGAGGCCGGGTCGGTATGCCAATGGGTGACGCAGCTCATGAAGGATTCATCCTGCCTGAGTACGTCCAGAAGCTGATCGATATTCATGCTTGTTCCTTTCCAATCAGTTTGAAAAACTCTGTTTCGTCTATTACGGGAATGCCGAGAGAAAGGGCTTTCTCCAGCTTGCTTCCGGCCTTTTCTCCGGCCAATACATAGGCGGTTTTTTTGCTTACGGCGCTGCCTGCTGTGCCGCCGTGCGCACGGATGAGGTCTTCCGCTTCGTTGCGGGAGAGGGACGGAAGGGTGCCGGTGACGACCACGGTTTTGCCGCTCAGGGGCAGTTGTACTTCGGATTGAACAACAGCGGTTTCAGAGGGACGTACATCGGCTTGAAGCAGACGGCGAACCATGTCACGGTCTTCCGGGAAAGAAAAGAAATCCACAATACATTGCGCGACCACATCGCCGATATCGGGAACCTGAAGCAGGTCATCGACCGTTGCGGTCATGACTTTTTCAAGTGTGCCGAAATGTGAGGCGATGTCTCTTGCGGTGCCGCGCCCGACATTGGGGATACCAATGGCAAACAGGAAGGCATCCAAAGAGCAGTTGCGGCTGCTTTCGATGGCGGAAAGCAGATTGGCAATGCGCTTCTCCTTAAAACCGTCCAGCAATGCAAGCTTTTCGGTCGTCAGAAGATAAAGATCGGCGGGGTCACGGACACCGCATGTATCGTACAACAGGTCGGCAGTCTTTTCGGAAAAGCCAGCGATGTTCATGGCGTTGCGGGAAGCAAAATGCGCAAGACGATCTACCGCCTGCGGACGGCAGTTTTCGCGGTTGACACAGTACAGATTGGCTCCGCGTTCGACCAGCGGCTGACCGCAGGAGGGGCATACGGTGGGCTGTAAAATAGTGCGGCCCTCAACACCGTTTTCCACACGGCCTGTGATTTCGGGGATGACATCGTTGGAACGGCGTATCCATACCGTACAGCCGATACGCAGATCCTTGCGCTGGATATCACCCATGTTGTTGAGGGTGGCACGCTGTACGGTGACACCGGAGAAATCGACCGGGGAAAGGTGTGCCAAGGGCGTCAGCTTGCCGGTACGGCCCAACTCCCAGGTGACATCTTCCAGGACGGTGGTGTTTTCTTCCGCGGCAAATTTGAGCGCCACGGCCCAGCGGGGAAATTTATCGGTATAGCCGTAACGCTCTCGCGTTGCGGTATCCTGAATTTTGATGACGGCACCGTCGATAAGAAAATCAAGCGAATCCCGAGCGGCCTCAATACTGCGAACGGCCTCAATGACTTCCGAAGAAGTGGCTGCTTCACGGAAAAAGGGACTGACGGGAAAGCCCTGTTCCTTGAGAAAACAAATCATTTCACTCTGATTGCTGTAGGGAGGATTGTCGATGGTGCCGATTTCGTAAAAGAAGGTGCTCAGATGCCGCTCTGCAGTGACCCTGGGATCAAGGTTACGAAGCGCTCCGGCGGCGCCATTGCGAGCGTTTTTGAGGGGCATTGCGGCGGTTTTATTGTATTGTTCCAGTGCGGACAGGCGCATGATGCATTCGCCGTGAACTTCGATCAATCCTTTGTAGGGGATGGAAAGCGGGATGTCACGGATGGTGCGGGCCTGCGCCAGAATGGCTTCACCGACCGTTCCGTCTCCGCGGGTAGCAGCCTGCACCAGAAGACCATCCCGATAGGTCAGATTGATGGTCAGGCCGTCCAGCTTGTATTCAATGCCAAAACGAAGCGGAGGCAGCCCGGAAAACTGCTGCCACTGCTTTTGCGCGCGGTTCAGCCAGTCCAGAAGCTCCGGTTCGCTCTGCGTTTTATCCATGCTCCAAAGCGGATGCAGATGGCGATGCTTGGCGAACTCTTCCAGCACTTCGCCGCCGACACGGTGTGTAGGCGAATCGGGCAATACCTGACCAAGCTCTTTCTCCAGTGCCAGCAGTTCATCGTACAGGCGATCGTACTGCACATCAGCCATGATAGGGGCATCAAGGGTATAATAGGCCCGGGCAGCTTCGTTCAGCTGATCGGTCAGCGCCCGAAGGCGGGCTTCTTTCTCGTTCATTTGAAACCTCTCGTGTTAATCATCCAGCTTGACGATGGGGGCGATGGAAAGAGAAAATTGCTTTTCACCGAATACAGGAAAATCAATGCTTATGCGGGCAGAAGGACCTTCGCCGCTGATCTTGCGAACAATGCCTTTGCCGAATTTTCTGTGAAGGACATGATCACCGACGGAAAAAGCCTGGGTGAAGGCAGGAGAGGGGACTGGGGAAGAGAAACCGCGCTGTACGCCGGGGATGCCGAGCGGGTTGGCAGCTTTTGCGGGAACAGCGTTTCTGCCGGCAGGGCTGGTGAATGAATTGCCCGGTTTTGCGGGAGCAATGCCTTTGTTGACAGGAATGCGGCGGGGCTGTATCATCCCGTATATAAACGGGGAGGCAAAGCCGCTGCGTTCCTCCTACAGTAGCTTTGCGGGAATCTGCTCGATGAAGCAGGAGCGTGCGTTGAACTGAAGCTGATTGAACATCATGCGGCGCCGGGCATAGGACAGATGAAGCTTTTTGCGTGCGCGGGTCACGCCGACATAACAAAGACGGCGTTCCTCCTATAACCCTTCAGGCTCAGCCATGGCCCGCGAGGAGGGGAAAATGCCTTCCTCCATGCCGGGCATGAAAACGGTATCAAACTCCAGACCTTTGGCAGAATGCAGCGTCATCAGGGTTACATATGCGGGAGCATCCTCCTGCGCGTCCAGATCCGTGATGAGGGAGACGCTTTCCAAAAAAGCCGCAAGCGTTTTGATACTCTCCTTTTGTTCAAACTCGGTTACAGCTCCCATGAATTCACGGATGTTTTCAACGCGGGTCTGATCTTCTTCCTCATCGCTGTTGGCGTACTGAAGGAGAAGACCGCTGTCATCGATCACTTTCTGAACAAACTTGGAGAGCGGCATGATGTCTTTTTGCAGCATCAGCCCGATCATCAGTTCTGAAAATGCGGAAAGGCTCTTCTTGGCTTTGGCGCCGAGTGTGGATGGAGGCGTGAGCACAGCGGCATAGAGGGACATTCCCTTGTCCGCCGCGTAGGTGGAAAGCTGGTCGATGGTGGCATCGCCGATGCTGCGCTTGGGCACATTGATGATACGATTGAGCGAAAAGTTGTCTGCGGGGTTTTCCAGAAAACGAAGATAGGCGACAATGTCGCGGATTTCCTTACGGTCATAGAATCGAGTACCACCGAAAACACGGTACGGGATACCGTTGGTCATGAAGGTCTCTTCCAGCACACGGGACTGGGCATGGATGCGGTAAAGGACTGCGGTCTTGCCAAGCTCCGATGTGGAGAAGGCCTTGATCTTATTTGCGATCCAGCGGGCCTCAACGCGTTCATCCTCGGCAGAGTAGAGGGTGATCTTCTCTCCGTCGGCACTGTCCGTCCACAGGCGTTTTTCTTTCCGCCCAAAGTTATGTTTGATGATATCGTTCGCCGCGGCGAGAATGTTGCCGGTTGAGCGGTAGTTTTGTTCCAACTTGATGACTTTCGCGTCGGGATAATCCTTTTCAAAGTTGAGAATATTGCGGATGTCGGCGCCGCGCCATGCGTAAATGGACTGGTCGTCATCGCCGACAACACAAAGGTTGCGGCTGTCTTGCGTCAGAAGACGGATGATATGGTATTGGGCAAAGTTGGTGTCCTGATATTCATCCACATGGACGTACCGGAATTGCTGCTGATAGTAACTGAGAATGGGCGGATGATCAATGAAAAGCTGCAATGTCTTGAACAAAAGATCGTCAAAGTCCAAAGCGTTGGCGGCTTTCAGATGAGCCTCATATGCCACGATGACATCGTGAATGCGTTGGGTTCGATAAGTTTTATCTGCATGAGCCAGCCATTCATCGGCATTCCAGACATGGTTTTTCATGTCGGAAATGTAGGCCGAGACCTCTTTGGGAGGGAGAAATTTTTCGTCAATGTCCAGTTCCTTGAGAACAGCTTTGATGACGCGAAGCTGATCATCCTGATCATAAATGGAGAAGGAACGGCTGTATCCGAGTTTTTCGATATCACGGCGAAGGATACGGCAGCAAATGGAATGGAAGGTACCGATCCATGTGCTGTCCAGTGATTTTCCGGTCAGCGTTTCGATGCGCCTGCGCATTTCACGGGCAGCCTTGTTGGTAAAGGTGAGAGCAAGAATATGATAAATGCTTACACCATGCTCCAGCAGGTTGGCGATGCGATAAGTGATGGTGCGCGTTTTTCCGCTGCCGGCACCGGCCAGAATGAGGACAGGGCCATTGAGCTGTTCGGCGGCCTGTTTTTGCATGGGGTTCAGGTCATTGAGATTCATAAGGCAAATCCTTTGCTTGAAACTTTTTCGTTCATTATACCACAGCGAAGGGGAAAAGAAAACAAGGGAATGGTCAGGCATAAAAAAAGAACGCCGGGATTACCGTCGTTCTTTTGGCACCTCCTGCCGGATTCGAACCGGCGTTTCAGCCTTGAGAGGGCCGCGTCCTAGGCCTCTAGACAAAGGAGGCAAATGGCTGGGGAACAAGGATTTGAACCTTGACAGTACGAGTCAGAGTCGTAAGTGCTGCCGTTACACCATTCCCCAACACGGTTGTGCAGCTCGTAACTGCAAGAATTATTATACGCGTGGGGAGTGTATTTGTCAACCCCCAAAATGCATTTTTTTGAAGAATAATCAAAAGATTGATCCGGAATAGGAAAACGGGGAAGGTAATGAGATGAATGGACGGAAGAGGATCGAAATAAAAAACAGCGGGCCGGATAACATACCCACTGTTTTATCGGAAGTAACGTTTCTGAGGACGAATGCGATCCGGATGACGGTCACGCTTTTCGGCTTTGCGATGACGTTTCAGACTACGCACCAGACGGATGAAAAGATACAGTGCGATGAAGGGGATCAGAAGAATGATGATCAGCTCAAGGCTGAGCGGTGGAAAAGGGTTGGCATCATTCCGGACGGCCTCATAGATCTCATCCAGGGATGGAAAATCCAGCACACGGCGGGCGATGCTGCGGGTTGCAACCAGCTCATACTCGACAATGTTACCGGATTCTGCCAGATAGGTGGCGGTACCGACTACTTCTCCTGCAATGATGGGAGCGATAGGAGCGTGCGTGTATTCAATGGTCAGCAGGTCATTGATGTTGGAGACCAGATAGTCGATACGGCCGGCCTGGGTGATGATCGTATCATCATCGGAAGGGTCAACTTTGCGGAGGGACAGCTCTAGCTCGCCGAGCAGGGGATCCTTCAGATCGTATTTGGCAATGCTGAGTACCTTGGGAGAAAGGTTGTACAGCTGCGTGACAGAGGTGGAAAGATACTGGGTAAAGCCGTACTCCATGAGTCGTTTGGTATCCCGCCAGCACTCGTTGTAGCTGGCGCAGTTGAAAACGACCGAAATGAAGGTGACACCGTCTTTGGTGGCTGAACCGACAAAGCAGCGGCCGGCCTGAGAGGTATAACCTGTCTTAATGCCGTTGCCGTACTGATAATAGCTGGATTCGCCTCCGAAAAACTCCAGCATACGGGAGGAGATGCTGCGCGATTTGTGGATGTTGCTCTTGGGCAGGGCATAGGTCACGGTGGAGGCGATTTTGCGGAAGGTTTCGTTCTGCATGGCTTCACGGGCGATGATGGCCATATCCCGGGCGGTGGTGTAATGGTTTTCGTCGTGAAGACCGTTGGCGTTGGCGAAATGGGTATTGCGGCAGCCGAGACTGGCTGCATACGTGTTCATCAGGTCAACGAAGGCGGGGATGCTGCCCGAGATGGTTTCGGCGATGACGTTGGCACCGTCATTACCGGACCGCACCATGGTTGCAAAAAGAAGATCTTTGAAGTTGATCTCTTCACCTTGCGACAGAGGAATGGTGGAAGAGTCGGCGGAAATCTGAAGTGCGGTACTGCTTGTGACGGCGGTCGAACTCAAATCTCCCATCAAAAGGCCGAGGTAGGTGGTCAGAATCTTGGTGGTAGAAGCCGGATACATGCGGGCATCGGCGTTCTTTTCGTAGATGACCATGCCGGTGTTGGCTTCGATCAGAATGGCGGCGCTGCATCCCAGATCGACATCATTGAGGTTTTCGGGATGGTTTGCGTCATAATTGGAAAGTGCAGCCAGAGCAGGAGAACACCATAACAACAATGCCAGCAGCATGGCAATGACTCCCGTCAAGCTTTTGCGTATACGAAGCATGGAACACCTCCAATCGATTCATTTTGTTAATCGTCTATAATGACAGGACGGCAACGATAGAGACCTCCAAAGGGGAGACCGGCCCCGAGGGACCATAGGTCATCGGCTCTTTTGTCAAGTGCGGCGCATACCGGGTCTGTAACATCAGATAGTGATCCGGCCAAAGGGAGACCGGCGGTATGGATATTGCGAAGGGTCTGCGCGGCACTGCGGCGGAAACCGAGAAGATAGGCGTATGGCGGAAGAGCGGGGAGCTTCTCTGCTTCGGTATCCAGCAGCACATGAGTCAAAAGACGGCTGATGCGTGTCCAGGTATAGCGGCGTGTTTTGCAGGCAGCGATCATGCTGTCACGGGTCAGCTCATCCGCAGCGCTCTTCAAACGGTTTTGCAGCCCTTCGGAGCATTCAGGCAGATTCTTTCGCAGCGGGTTGCTGCGAATGGATAATCTTAACAGCGGTGTGAGGGCTTCCGGAGGATGCAAACGCCCGGCAGAAAGCTCCTCGAACAGGACTGCTGCGGCGGTGGAAGGCATGGCAGCGGCGGCGCTTTCAATATCACGGTTCAGAATGGCTTGCCTGACGGCAGAGGCGGATGGCAGTGTAGTATCAGACAGTTGTTTGCTGTGATAATCGCTTTCGCGCACCACCGGGCAAAGGGAAAATGAGGCATTCAAACGCCGACAGGCTCGGGCATAACAGATGGCCAAAGCCGTATTGGGCCCCGAAAATGCAGAGGGATCGGCATGCAGACAATTTGACAGCGATTTCCCGCAAGCGGAGGCGAATCCATTGCCGGCGGACAGCTCTTCGTGTAAAAGAGCAGTGAAAGCATCGGTGGGATGCTCAAGCAGTTCCGCGGCAGCTTCGTAGAACGGCTGCCCTTCAGGCTCGATACCGAAACTCAGATGCGTCACGACACCGCAGGCTTTCAGAATACTGACACCGGACAGAGCGAAATGCTCCGCATCCCGTACGGAGAAGGCAACCGGCAATCCAAGCACGATATCGGCGCCGTTCTCAAGTGCCATGCGTGCCCGGCTGTGCGGTGTGAGCAAACCGGGAGTACCCCTTTGGGTAAATTGCATGCTCATGACGCTGATCACACAGGCTGCGCCGCTTTGCTGCCGTGCTTCGCTCAGGTGATGCGCGTGCCCCAGATGGAAAGGATCATATTCGGCTATTACGCCGCAAACGGCGTTTGTCATCCCAGAAGGGAAGCCGGATAAACACCGGCATCATGCAGCTTTTTCAGTTCGGCCATGACATAAGGCTTATCCTGCGGATAGGTGACGCCAAACCATACAGAGTTGGTGGAAAGCACATGCACCCGGAGCACGTTACTCTTCATCATGCTGTCGACCATGATGGGCAGCAGACATTCGGCCTTCAGGTCGTCGGGAGCGATGCTCTTGAGGAAGGTTTCAAAGTACGCCGCCATGGGTTCAAAGATGGAGGGGGTGAAGCCCCAGAAATTCATCGAAACCAGCGCGTTGGGATCCAGGATGACGCCTTCACCACCGGCTGAGGCATCGCGGATGGTGCCGTCGGGGTAAGGCATGATCTTGTATGTCTCGGTGACCTTGGACAGCATGTTTTTGTCACAGGAGCAGACACCGCGGGTGACGGTGCCGTTCTCGCTGACGGTATTCTTGAGATAATAGCCGACCATGGAAGCCTCGTTCTGCGGCAGGGCAGCCAGACAATCGTACATGGCGGAATAAGCATCCACACCGTAATAGTCATCGGCGTTGATGACGGCGAAAGGCTCATTTACGTATTGCTTGGCGCACAGCACCGCGTGAACGGTACCGAAGGGCTTTGTTCTGCCCTCCGGAATGGCATAAAACGAAGGAACGGAAGAATAATCCTGAATGGCATAGCAGACGGACAGCGGGACACCGCTCAATGTTTTGCAGCTGCGTACCAATTCGCCGCAGAGCTTTTCCATCAGCGGCTGCATGTCGGACTTGATGATGAAAACGACTTTATCAAAGCCGGCACGCACAGCGTCAAAAATGGAATATTCCATCAGAATTTCGTTGTTGGGACCCATGCCCTCGGTTTGCTTGTTGCCGCCGTAACGGCTTCCGAGGCCGGCGGCCATGATGACCAGTGTCGCGCTCATGCGGCTTTACCTCCGTTTGGATTTTCTTTTTCTCCGATTTTGCGTTCGGTACCGTTCATGAGGCGTGTGATATTGCCCCTGTGATGGAAAATGCACAGCAGAGTCAACACCGCAGCCCAGCAGCCGACCGGCCACAGGGGGAGAAAAATAAGGGAAAGGATCAGGAAAACAACGGACAGTATGATGCTGCCAAGAGAGATAAATCGTGTGAGGGTGATGACCAGAATGGCCAGTACGGCGCTGGGAATGCCCTGCCAGGGGAACAGCAGCACATAAACAGCCGCTGAACAGGCTACACCTTTGCCACCCTTGAAGCTGTAGAATACAGGCCAGTCATGGCCAATGACCACAAACAGACCGCTGACCATAGCACCATTGTGCCCGGCAATGAGGGTACCGATGCCCATCGCAGCCGCTGCCTTCAGAATATCCAGCAGGAAGGTGGCTATGCCGTAATGGGCACCGAACACGCGCAGCATGTTGCTGGCGCCGGGGTTGTGGCTGCCGACAGTGCGGATATCCTTGCCAAGACGCGTGGAAAGAAAGATGCCCGAGTTGAAGCTGCCGACCAGATAGGCGGTGACGGCACAAAGCAGTGCCTGAATGATGCTCATTCGTCCTTCTCCTTTGTTTTTTCACGCAGGGCGAAGCGAATCGGAGTGCCGCTGAAGCCGAAGGCCTTGCGCAGCTGATTCTCAAGATAACGTTCGTAAGCGAAGTGCATCAGATTTTCATCATTGACAAACAGGGCAAATACAGGCGGACAGGTTGCGATCTGTGTGCCGTAATAGATGCGCAGACGGCGACCGCCGCTGACAGGGGGCTGAAGCGCGATCTGAGCGTCGCCTAAAATATCATTCAGAAGGCCGGTGGGAATGCGCTTGCTGGCCTGAGCCCATACCTGATCGACATTTTCCAGCACGGTATGAACGCGCTGACCGGTCAGCGCGGAGATGGACAGCACGGGGGCATAATCCATGAACTTGAGGTCCTCCAGCACCTGCTTGCGGTATTTTTCCAGTGTGCCGGTATCCTTTTCGGGAATATCCCACTTGTTGACGATAACGACAACGGCTTTGCCTTCCTCACTGATGAGGCCGGCAATGCGGGCATCCTGCTCGGTTACTCCGTCCTGAGCGTCCAATACAAGCAGTGCGACATCACAGCGCTTGATGGCGGCAATGGCACGGATGACGCTGTAATGCTCCAGCGATTCATCCTCAATGGCTCTTTTGCGGCGGATGCCGGCGGTGTCGATGATGTTATAGCGGCTACCGTCGGCACTTTCAAAATGTGTATCGATGGCATCGCGGGTAGTGCCGGGGATGTCACTGACCATCACACGATCCTGACCGAGAAGACGGTTGGTCAGACTGGATTTGCCGACGTTGGGGCGGCCGACCAGCGCCAACTGGATCTCGTGAAGATCGTTGTCTTCTTCGTCGTCTTCAGCCTCCGGCGGAAGATGATTGACGATCTCCTCCAGCAGGTCACCAAGCCCAAGCATGTTGGCGGCGGAGATGCCGATGGGATCGCCGAGACCAAGGGCGTAATACTCATACAGCACGTCCTTCATGCCATAATGGTCCAATTTATTGACGACAAGCAGCACGGGCTTGCGGGTACGGCGCAGCATGGAAGCCACTTCTTCGTCGTCGCCGGTCAGTCCCTGACGGGCATCACAGAAGAAGCAGATCACATCAGCCATTTCAATGGCCAGCTCAGCCTGATGACGCATCTGAGAAAGCAGAGCATCATCGCTGCGGGGATCGATACCACCGGTATCGATCAGCGTAAAAGCACGACCGGTCCATTCCACATCCGCGTAGATGCGGTCGCGGGTCACACCGGGCGTGTCCTTGACGATGGCGACACGATGACCGGCAATTTTGTTAAAGAAAGTGGATTTGCCCACATTGGGACGGCCGACGATGGCGACCAAAGGTTTAGCTTTCATGGATGCTCCTGTTCTGTATTGCCAAGCAGCGCGGTATAAAGACCGGCGCCGCTGTTGGGTACGATTCGGACGGGGAAGGGAAGACGGGCACGGAAGGTTTCAAGCGGCAGATCGTCCAGGAACAGATCGCCTGCTTCGCGCAGAGTCACGCTGCACAGCAGCATTTCATCCACGTCCTGCGAGGCTGTCTGCTCGGAAATGTCGCCGCCGCACAGAAGACCGGTAACGGTAACAGTGGTGCCGAAAAAATGATTATCGATCGCCTGTACGGTAATATCGACACCTTCGGGCCCATACTCACGGAGCCAGCGGCGCATATAAGGCGCGATACTGGTGCCGCAGGGGATCAGTATACGGCGGGGGCGTGCGGTCTCGCCGCTGTGGGCGGCTCGTGCTTCCAAAAAACCGGTGAGGAACTGCCGCATCAGACCGACTCCGTTTTCAATCTGCGGAAAGTTTTCGTAGTACTCTTCATCCGGAAGATCCCTTCCGGCGATGCAAAGCATTTCATCTGAGGGGAAAACAAAGCGGGTGCCGAGTTTTTCCAGAAAACGATTCTGCCATTTTTCGCAGATGGCCAGAACCTCTTGTGCCTGCTCGCGCGTGTAGGGCTTCAGCGGGTAAAGCTTTTCACGGCATTTGGTCAGTCCAACAGGCACGAGTGCGGCACTTTGCGCTGCGGGGATGAGATGAGACAATGTTTCAAGTGTTTCTTCCAGAACAGCGCCGTCGTTGATGCCGGGGCACAGCACGATCTGGCAATGGAAATGCGTGCCGTTTTCCTTGAGCCTTTCAAGACGCGGAAGCAATTGCGCGGCATCAGGATTACGCAGCATCCGGGCGCGGACCTACGGGTTGGTGGCATGTACGGAAATGAAAAGAGGCGAGGCGTGACGCTTGAGGATGCGTTCAAATTCACGATCATCGACGTTGGTAAGGGTGATGAAGTTGCCCATCATCAGGGACATGCGCCAGTCATCGTCTTTTACGTACAATGACTTGCGGCAGGCGCGCGGCATCTGGTCAATAAAGCAGAAGATGCAGTGGTTTTTGCATATGCGGGGAGTAATGGTCATGCTGTCCCCGAAGGAGAGCCCGAGCGGTTTTTCGGGCTGTTTGACAAGCTCGACATTCCAATCGCGGCCATCTGCTTTGCGCACATGCAGAATGATGTGCCGGCGGGCAGACAGTGCTTCATAATCGACGGAGTCGATCAGATCTTCACCGTTGAGGGTGAGAAGGGTATCTCCTGCACGCAGACCGCCGCGCCATGCCGGGGAACCGGGACGAACGAAAGTAATCAGATGTTCCAACGCATACTCCTCCATTTTCAGTAAATATTATCCCCCAAATCATGTGGATTGTCAAGGACGGCGGCTGAAACGTAACAAAAAATCGTCCCTCCTGATGGAAGGACGATTAGCATAAAATAAATCAAAGTTTGAAAACATCGACCTCGGTACCGACCGGGAGGGGACCGACTCCACCGGGAATATCCACCAGACAATTGCAGCCGATCATGGAAGAAATGGAACCGCTTGAATGGTTATCGGAGTTAAAGTAAAGTTCACTGCCATTGAAACGAGCACGTGCAAGACGGCGTACTTTGCCGCCTTTAGGGAAGGGTTGCGCCAGACGGGCACGGAAACGGACAGGGGCGAAATCGCTCTGACCGGCCAGTTTTGCCAGTACAGGTCGGGCGAAAATTTCAAAACAGGCAATGGCGGCATAGGGATTGCCGGAAAGACAGATCATCGGCTTTCCCTGACAGGTAGCGGCAAGAAGCGGGGAACCGGGTTTCATGGCAATCTTCCAAAAGAGGCGTTCGGCCTCCATCATGGGCAGAACCTGATGCATAATATCTTTTTTGCCGACCGAAACGCCGCCGGTAGTGATGAGGATATCCGCCTGCTGCAGCGATTCCAGCAGGGCGGAAGCGGCCTGCTGGGGCTCATCAGCCACATTGGAGAGCACCTGTGTGCGGATGCCCAGCTCAGCCATGCGAGCGGTCAGATAGCCCTTGCTGCTGTCGTAAATTTTTCCGAAAGACAGCTCCTCACCTGCTTCAATCAGTTCGTCACCGGTACAAAGCAGCACGGCTGTGGGACGGCGAAAGACTTCGACTTGCGTGACGCCGATGCCGCAGAGCGTTCCGATATGCGCAGGAGAGATCCTGTCACCGCGTTTCAGCACAACAGTGCCTTCGGGAAGATCTTCACCGGCCCAGCAGATGTTTTGGTTGTGCCCGACGGCAGCATAAATCTCGACGGTGTCCATCCCTTCGTTGGTGTCCTCCTGACGAATGACACAATCGCAAGCCGCGGGGACGGGGGCACCGGTCATAATGCGAAGGGCTTCGCCGGGCTTGGGAGCAAAAACGGTTCCGCAGCCGGCACAGGCTTCTCCGATGACGGTGAGGCGGACAGGCTGCTCACGGGTCGCAGTGACAATGTCCTCACTGTGCAGGGCATAGCCGTCCAGGGGGGAACGGTTGAAGGGCGGAAGATTGACACGGCTGGCAACATCGGCAGCGGCGATCCGCCCCAAAGCGTCACAAAGCGGAAGAACTTCGGTCTCCTTGACAGAGGATGTATGGCTGAGCAGCAGCTCAAGAGCATTTTCCAAGGTTTCCATTGATTAAACTCCAGTCTGTTTTTCGATGAAGGCAACCAGATCGGGAAGCAGGATATCGCGATTGTCGGGTGTGACATCCACAACAAGTACATCGGGACGCGATTTGATTTGCTGCACCAGATCAGATTGACAATCCTGCAGCACGCCAATCACAGGCTTGGTGCCGTCAAGGACGGAAAGGACCGCAGAACAAAAGCCTGCGGAACGACTTTCCAAACGGCCGATTTCGTCCATCAGTACAAAGGAGTGACTGTCGGTAAGCGCTGCATTCAGTACGGCGACGCCATTTTGCTCAAAGGCTTCCGGCACGGGAACGCTGAGCCGCTGCGCCAGACGTACGCTGATGACAGCATCCTGTTGAAACACAGAAATATCACTGAGGGCGTGCAGATAAAAGCCGCGGCGTTCGTTGTTGATGAGCAATGGACGTGTTTCAAAACCACCGCAATCGAGCTCGCACTGCTGAATGAGGAGACGGAGCAAGGTGGATTTTCCAACCTGCTTTTGGCCTGTCAGAAAGAGGTGCCTCTTATTCATTTGCATTCTCTCCGGCCCAACTGCGGACAAGCTTGGCCTGTTCGGCGGAAAGTTTAATTTCCTTACCGTCCACGATCACCGTGATCGCGTTGGCTTGCAGCTTGTGCTCGTGATGATGGCAGCCACATTGACAGAAACCATCGCCGGTCACGCCGGGTACAGGGGGAAGAGAAACATCCAATGCCGGAGTAAGGGATGCATCGGGCACGTGGACATCAATGAAATCGAGCAGAGCGGCGGCATCCTCCAACGCGTTGAAGCGGGGGAGAGAGACGTCACTTTCAGCAAGTGCCGCGATGCGGCCGGCACAGCAGATGGTCAGATCGTTGATGCGCTCGGAAGCGTCTTTGTCCTTATGCGCGCAAACAATGCGGGCCACGGGGGAAAGATAATCACCTTCGAGAATAAGATAATCATTTCCTTCGAATGCGGTGGCCACCCGGCTGAGAGAGAGTGCACCGGGCTTAATAAAGGCAGTCTCATTCTTGGCACGGGCGCATACCATGGCGCTGCCTGCTTTGATATGACGGGCGGTATTGCTGTCCGGCTTGTCAATGGAGAAGCCGGGACAGAAAATGCTTTTGCAGGTACCGACTTTTTTCCCGCGGGCGTTGATCTCTTTGATCAACGCTTCCACGGTGCTTGTTTTACCGGACTTGCGGATTCCGACGACGGTAAAAATCTTCATTTTAACAGCTCCGAATCAATAATTCTGAAACAGAACGGGGTTTTTCAGCCAACGTCCGCGATGCGGGTCAGCGGGGAAAACGAGGGTCAGAATGCCGCCCCGAAAAGAAAGCAGGGCAGTATTTACATCCTCTGCTTTCAGAAGGATGGCCATTCCGTCGGTACTTTCCACACGAAGAGCGGTTTTAACCGAAAAATCCAGCGCATCCACAAGGCGGACACCGAGCAGGTCTTCGCTCTTGCTTCCGTTATCGGCACTGGTGGTGGAAGAGGAAAACGAACAGAGCGGCAGTGATTGCCAATCAGTTTTTAAGCCCGTCAAAATGTGCCACCCCCAAAGGTACATACATATCGCGATAATCAAAGTCGCCGTGATGTCCGATGCCGTTTTCAAGATGAACACCATGATCGGCGCAGAGAAGGACGGTTCCCTTGAATTGACCGCAGAGCTCTGCACAGGCGGTATCCAGCTCGGAAAGCTTATCGCCAAGGTAGTTCAGATTATCCCCATAATCATGCTCAAGATCGTCCAGACCGTGAAAGTGTACGATGGTCAATCGAGGATGCTTGTTCAGCTGCCGCAGCGCGGCGGTGAGAACGGCATGATCTTTGGTCTCATTGGGGTTTGGCAGGGTCAGTACCGCAGGCTTTTCCAAACGGATCAACTCTTCGTCTGCTTCGATCAGCACAGCACTTTCTGTACGGAGTAAGGAAGGCACGCACACGGAATGGCAGCGTCGGGAGGTGACGCCGTGGCAGTCAGGTTGTTCGCCTGTCAGCATGGAAGCCATGGTGGAATGGGTGACGGGGGGATAGGTCGTCCGGGCACATTCACACTTGAAAAGACGTTTGATGAAGGACAGCTCTGAACGGCGGAACAGATCCCAACCCAGCCCATCGATGTAGAGAATCATCACAGCATCCGATTGCAGGAACTGTTCAGTCAGCCTGGTTACATCGGTGATGCAGCGGCGTGTGTTGTCCAGAAAATACCCAACGGTTTGACCATTCAACTGACAGGAGACGGCGTCAGCAGGAAGGACTTCGGCGAAAATCATTCCATCGGGCGAAATAACCGGCAGCGCAGTCATGGGCATCAGGTGGCTTGCTCGCCGTGACGGGGTTTGGTGACACGGGCAACCTGAATGCCGATTTCGTACAGCAGATACATGGGAACGCCCAGCATGATCTGGGATACGATATCGGGAGGTGTCAGGATGGCCGCAATGACGAAAATGCCGAAGAAGACATATTTACGGGCTTTAGCCAGCTTTTTGAAGTTGGTCCACCCCATGCGTGCACTGATGTAAAGGATCACGGGCAGCTCAAACGCCACACCGAAAGGCAGCAGGAAGGAGAACAAGAAGCTGACGTATTTGTCCAGAGAAAGAAGCGGGGTGGAATAGCCTTCGGCAGAGGAGATGAAGAAGGTGATAGCCAGATTGTAAACGCAGGCATAGCAGAACACGATGCCGGTAATGAAGAGGAACACCGCGCAGAAGAACAGTGCGCGGAACAGACGGATCTCCTCATCATAGAGCGCGGGACGGATATAAGCCCATATGGAATAGAAGATAAAGGGGCTTACAAGAACGATGCCGGAGATAAGGCTTACACGGAACTGTGTGGCAAAAGCCTCGCTGACAGCCAGGTTGACAATCTGGATGCCGCGCTCCAGAATGGGGGCTTCAATAAACTTCATCAGCGGATCACGGATGAAATAAAAGCTGACCACGACACCCACCAAAATGGCAATGGCTACGCGGACGAGCAGGGTGCGCAGCTCAAGCAGATGGGACATCAGGGAAGCGGTCTTGCTGGTGACCTGCTCGTTATGGACCGTATTGGCATGGGGCAGTTTTTCGCTCATGAATATTCCTCACTACAAAACAGGGAAGTATCATCACTTCCCGGGATACAGAAAAGGCGGATGCCGTCAAGCATCCGCCACAAGCGTCATGCCTTGGGCGCAGCGTCCTTATTTTCAGCTTCGCCTTCCTTGTTTTCGTCAGAATCCTTGACTTCCTTCTTGAATTCACGGATGCTCTGACCCAGCGCCTTGCCCACGCCGGCCAGTTTGGTGCCGCCGAAGATGACAAGTGCAAGCACAAGGATGAGGATGATTTCAGTTGTACCGAGACGCATGATTATTTTCCTCCTTTATGATTTGAAAGATCTTTGAAATTGAATTCCTTTTTTGCCTGGTTGATTTCTTTGTTCAAACCGCCAAGACTCTTGTTGATCTCTTCAATGGGCTGAGTCAGCTATTTGCCAAGATCGGTACCGTCTTCAGACGTTTTGATGTCTTTCTGAATGTCGTTGAGCTCATCAGTCAGCTCATCAAGGCCGGTTTCCTTTTTGATCTCCTATAGCATGGCTTTGGCCTTTTTGACAAAGCGACCGAGCGCGCGCGCGACTTTTGGCAGGTCCTTCGGGCCGACTACGATGAATGCAATCAGCAGGATGAGGACCAGTTCCGAGGCGCCAATACTCGTCACGGCTCCTCACCTCCCTCAAACAATGGTTGAAGTATATCATAAATCGAAAATAATGTAAAGAGAAATCGTTCATGCAAAAGCGTTTAACCCTTTACTGCAAAAGCGTAGATGGTTTGACTGCGATAGAGATCGCCTTTTTTGAGAATGACGGAAGGAAAACCGGGATGATGGATCGCGTCGGGATGATGCTGCGTTTCGAGAGCAATGCCAGCATAGGGCCCATAATGCGCATGACCGGCGGCATTGCTGATGTCAAAATGCTGACCGGTGTAGACCTGGACGGCAGGTTCGGTCGAGAGCAGATGCATCACACGTCCGCTGTCAGGGCAGGACAAAGCACCAAAGAGCCGCAAGCCTTCGCCCTCGATGGGAAAATTGAAGTCATAGCCGTGCCGGAGCACCATGATCGGCAGCTACGCACTGCGGCGCAGACCTTCACCAATGTTCAGCGGGGTACGGAAATCCACCGGCAGACCGTCGACGGAAAAATGGCGGCCTGTGGGGATCAGATCATCGTCCGTCTCTGTCATGGTAGCTGCGTTGAGCTGCAGCGAGTGATTCAGAATATCGCTGCCGCTGCCAAGATTGAAATAGCTGTGGTTGGTCAGATTGATAATGGTATCGGCGTCGGAAACGGCGCTGTAGCAAATGCAAAGCTCGTTACGGTCGGTCCATGCGTAAGTGATCTCCACATGCAGATTGCCGGGAAAGCCTTCCTCACCATCGGGACTGTCATAGGACAGAACCAACAGGTCAGCCTCAACGCCTTCCTGAATGGAAGCGTTGAACCAACGGTGTTCAAAACCCTGAAGTCCGCCGTGCAATGTGTTGCCGTGATCATTGGCGGCAAGATGGTAATGTGTGCCGTTCAGATCGAAAGCGGCACCGCCGATACGGTTGCCCACGCGGCCGATGGCAGCACCGAGATAACAGCCATCCTCGGTGGCGTAACCGGAGACATCGTCAAAGCCAAGGCAGACATTGCCGAGCCGGTCATTGCGGTCAGGTACCTTGACGGATACCACGTGCGCGCCGTAATCACAGACAGAAAGGGAAGCGCCGGAGGCATTGGTGAGGGTATAGAGTCGGGCTTCCCTATGATCAAGGAAACCGAAAGAAGAAACGGTAATGCTCATGGCTCGCTCCTTACTGCATGGTGAATTCGTCGGCGCGACGGAGCAGCGCGGCATTGGAAGCGGTCTTTTCAAACATGTCATCCAGAGCCGTCAAAGCCTCTTCGGGGGTCTTTTTGAACAGATACGAACGAATCTTTTCAGCGGCAGCGGCCATGTCGGGGCTTTGCATCAGCTCACGCTTGCGGGTGGTGCTGCGGCAAAGGTCAATGCTGCCTTTGGCTGTCAGATGTACTTCCATATTTGCGAAGCCGCGGAATTCATCCGCAATGGCGGCATCTAGGGGATTGCCGGTCTCGGAAGCCAACACCGCGATGACCGTCAGACTGCCGCCTTCCTTCAGTGCCCGGGCGGCACCGAAGATACGCTTGGGTTGATTCAGACAGCCTGCAGCGAGACCACCGGTCATGGTGCGGGCGTTCTGCGGCGCGCATTCGTTATAGGTACGACACAGGTTGGTCAGGTTGTCGATGACCACGACAACGTTTTTTTTCATTTCAGCCATGCGCATGGCATGGTGAGTCACCAACGCGGCGGCCAGAGTGATGTTTTCCGAAGGAGTGCCAAAGCCGGAGGCAATGACTTCGCCGGGCAGATTTTCACGGGCGGCGGTGATATCCTCGGGACGTTCACCGGGCAAAAGGGTGATCATTTGCGCGTCGGGGCAGCGTTCCATGACAGATGCGCAGATATCTTTGAGCAGTTCGGTTTTGCCGCAACGGGGTGGGGCTACGATCAGGGCACGCTGACCGAGACCAATCGGGGCCATCAGGTCGATGGTGCGCAGCATTTTCTGAGAGGGCTGGGAAGCCAACGGAATCTGCACGGTGGGATAAACGGCGGTAAGTGAATCAAAGGGCACGCGGGCGGGCAGTTCACCGACTTCGATGCCGTTGACGTGTGTCACATAGATGAGCATGGGCTTTTTTTCGTTTTCGCCCTGCATGCGGAATTTGCCGGACACCTGATCGCCGGTCATCAGCTTGAAACGGCGAATCTGGGCGTGGGAGACGATGATATCGTCGATGGAAGGCATGTAGTTATGAACATGGAGCACGCCGGAACCATCTTCCAGAATGTTCAGCGTACCGCAGCCATCGATTTCGGGGGCGGCAAGCAGATCGGGCAGCGTTCCGGAAGTGGACTGCACGGGCTCACGCTGAGCCGGAGCCTCCCGCGGAAGCACAGGCGGACGCGGAGGAACGGACTCGGAGAGTACGCTGGACAGCGGCAGACGATCCTCGGCCATGGGCTGTTCCATACGCGGACGCTCTTCCTCCACAGCGTTATCGGTGGAAGCATCCGGACCAAAACGATTGACTGTCTGGAAAGGCCGGGCGGCAGGACGCCTGTCCCCATAGGGTGAAGGCTGACGGCGTTCACCGAAGGGAGAGGCAGAACGCTGCTGATAAGGCGAGGCAGCGGTGTTTTGCTGCGGACGGGGATTGCTCCAGGCACGGACGCCCTCCAGAGAGAAAACAGGCTTGTTGGTGCCGGGAACGTTGCCGCGGTTGACGACTGCGGGACCGTGCGGCGGCAGAGGAGAGGCCGTTCTGGAGGGAGTATGCAAGGGCACACGTGTGAAGGAGGGTGTGGGGGAGGTGATACCGGGATCCGGTTCGTCATTCGACGGCATGGGAACGGGGCGAATGACAGGGGCAGATGCTTCTGTTTGAGGTTCGGGCTTGACGGGAGAAGGAAGCTCATCCTTGATGAGTTCTTCACACAAGCGATCCACAATGCCAGATTTTGAAATGCCTGCGCTCAGACGGATATCATTTTCACGCGCGATCTCACGCAGCCGGATGACGGTCATGCTTTCAAAGCCTTCTCTGGTGTACAACGGGGCATCCTCCTTGTTACTTGGTCGTATAGGGGTTGATCACAACAAGCACATCACGGTTGACGGCCTGCTCGACCCAATGGGAAAAATCACCGTAAAGGGTTTCATCGGCACCTTCAAAGCCGGCGTCCAGCGCGGCCCGCAGCAGCTTTTGCCTGGAAAGCGTATAGGTGTTGAAGGAAATGGCGGCGGCACAGCCGGGCCGCAATGCTTCCCGCCAGGCAGGCAATGCCCGGGCCAGCAGCTGCTACAGGGTGCCGATGCCTTTTCCATGAGATGGGGCATGCTGTACGCCATAGGGCAGATCGGCAATGAGCAGGTCGGCCCGCGTTTTTTTGGTCAGCAGACCGGTCATGGCGGTATCCGCACGGATGAAACTGATGGATTGGGCAAAGGGCGGTTTCAGAGTATAGCACTCTGTCGGGGCGTTTTTACCCTGAGGCAGCGTCATTGAAAGGCGCTGCTCGGCATAGCCGAGCTTGTTATATTGAAAGAAGCGTTTGGTAAACTGGGCGCCTTCGGTCAGAGCAGTATCATCGCAGTCGATGCCGATGGCATCCATGCCGTTTTCCAATGCACAGAATAGCCCGGTGCCGTGTCCGCAGATGGGGTCAAGCAACCGCTTGTGCGGCTCAAAAGGATGGGAGCTGCAGCTCAGAGCCAGATTGATCAGCAGGCGTGTAAAATCGGAATTGGTTTTTCCCTTGTATTTGAGTACATCGGGCATGCCGGAAGGAAAGGCGGAGGTGAAGGGAAGATCGAGCGGTTGCAGTAACCCATCCTCCTGCAGAAGACACAGCATATACAGTTCCGAGTGGCGGCATAGAAAAGAAAGCTTTTCGATATCCAACTCGTCCGTGTCAAAGCACAAAAATGGCGCGCCGCCAAGGGATAAAGAAAGAACATCGGCTTTCACACCACAGGCATGCAGCATACAGCGCAGTTCTTTCACGGAGAGCGTCAGCAGGGATTCCTGATAACGCGCGTTTGAATGAGCGCGCAATTGAAAAGCGTATCGCATCAAATGCTCCTTTTATGCATCATCAAGCTTTAAGCCATTATAACATGTTTTTGACATGACGGCAAGACAAAGAAATGACGGAATTTCTTTTTTTGACTGGTTGTAAAGAAAAGAAATGTTGTAAAGACAGGAGGCATCCGGCTGAGTACGATCTCCCATCTTGAAACAAAGAAAGCTAAAGTGCTATAATAACTCTGGTGAAAGACGAAAAAAGTTAGCGGCGCAAGGATCGAAAGGTCAAATGAGATATAGCCGTGAAGGTGCTCGTGAACGTTTTTCGGGTATCGTCAGGAAGAGCGGCAGCGGCGTATGAGACAAGGTATTCAAGGAGGAAACAACATGAAAAAGGCGTTTGTTTTGATACTTGTACTGATGATGATTCTGTCTGTCGGGGGCGCGACGGGAGAAACGGTGATGCTGGGCAGCACCGGGTTTAGTCTGAACCTGAATGGACTGTCCTTTTCCAAGCCGAACGGAGCAGATGCCCCTGATGATGCAGTATTGATGTTCGGCAATGCGGATGGGACAATGCGCGGTGTGGTTTATGAATACGCCTCCGAAGGGCTGACCCTCAAAAATCTGGAAAATGAGGTGCTTGCGAAAGCCGAAGGTGTGACGGCCACCGGTTACACTGAGATCAACGGAGTGGAGTGCTTCTGGGTGGTGATGGACGACTTCGGCGATAACTTTATCGTCTACTACACCATTGAGGGAAACAAAATGGTAAAGTTTGAATTCTATTATAAAGGCGCTGAGGCTGCGAGCCTGACCGGAACGATTATGGACACACTTCATCGGAATTGATCGGAGACAAGAAACAGCAAAACGATGGGGGAATGTATACCGAATAATCAATTGACAATGGCAGGACTGCCACCTATAATAGTATCACAGAGGATGCTCCTGGGATGTACGCCAGCGTTTTGTTTTTACCCACATCTCTTAAAACGGAGCCCGGGTCGGACATGGACGTCATGCCCCCGTGCCGCAAGGCATGCCAGGGGAAGGCGGTAAGTGAGCCGCAGGGCACCGGCCTGCTGTTTACATAGCGGGTGAAAAAACCAAGCGCAGCGGCATCATCGGGACTCCTCTTTTTTTGTGCAAAAAAACGGACGCAACCGTAAGGACACCGTCCGTTTTTGATATATGGATTAAAGAAAACGCTCCGGGTCATAGTCGACCGCGGTCAGGCAAAGTCCGCGTGCCGGGGCGGTGGGCCCTGCAGCGGGACGGCTTTTTGCGGAGAGAATGCCTGACATGTTGTTGGCATCCATACGACCTGCACCGACCTAAAGCAGAGTGCCGGTCAGGATGCGGACCATGTTCATCAGGAAGCCATCACCGTGAAAGATGAGGCGAAGCCGGTCGTTATCCTGTTCGATGCGGATGGAATCCACCGTTCGAACTGTCGATTTATCGGAATGCAGATTGGTAAAGGAACGAAAATCGTGTTTTCCGATAAGCTGTGATGCGGCAAGGCGCATGGCATCAAGGTCAAGCGGAAGCGGCAGAGCATAAGCATATTTGCGGTCAAAAACAGGACGCGCATCACCGCAGTAGCAGGTGTAGGTATAGGTTTTGCCGGAAGCGTGAAAGCGGGCATGGAAGCGCTCGGGGACTGTGCGGACCGCAAGGACACAAATATCATCGGGAAGATAGCGGTTCATGTACTCCCGAATCTGTTCGACGGAGAGGGTTGTGTTCAGATGGGCGTTAGCGGTCATGGCAAGGGCATGAACACCGGCATCGGTGCGCCCCGCGCCGATCAATTGCACAGGAGCGTCTGTCATGCGGGCAAGAACATTTTCCAATCGCCCCTGAATGGTATCTGTATCGGGCTTACGTTCCCAGCCGTGGTAACGTGTGCCGTCATATTGAATGGTAAAAAGATAATTGGTCATGGAACTGCCTCGGTCATATTTGCCAGACGGTTGATCTCGGCTTCCGCTTCCTGCCAGTTATGTACGCGAGTTGCGCCGATGGAAGCAGCGTCAAAGGAACGATTGTGGTAAGCGTTAAAAAGGATTTTGTGATAGGATCCGCCGCACAGGTTGTGAGGGCCGTCATCCACCAGCACATCGCCGCGGATGAGCTGCTTTTTGGAGGTGATGATGACATGATCCCAGTCAAGGAAAGGATAGTAACGGAAAAGAACCGTTTCCATTTTCACAGGCAGTGTTTTGAAATGGGAAGCGGTGACAATGTAGATTTCGTGACCGGCCTCTTTGAGACGCAGAAGGGCGTCTGTTGCGCCGGGCATGGGGGTCACATAACTCCACAGCTGATCATCGGAGACAGCGGCATAGACCTGCTCTTTGGTCAGGGTCGGAAAAGCCAGGCTCATATCCCAATTTTTCACGTCCTCTGGAACAGCATTGGTGCCATATCGCTCGTTGATATAGCGTATCCAGCCGGGGACCAGCTGCTCCAGCACATCATCCATGTCGACCAGAATGGTCATTTGCTCAGCCTCCTTGATTTTACATGCCCGTTTATTATAAGGCATCCGCAAAGGCAAGTGCAAGCACTTGAAAAACAGAATGTGTTGAAATTGGCAAAATACGAACCATGAATATAAATATTGTCTAAAGGTTCGTGAAAACAAGCGGTAATGACCTTGACAAGCGGATTAAAATCTGTTATATACGAAACTGCGAATCCTTTCTTACATTAAAATGGCGGAAGAGGAGTAAAGAAATGGGCGGATTTTTCGGAGCAGTCGGACATTATGATGTGATGACCGATGTTTTTTTCGGCATTGACTATCATTCTCACCTCGGCACCAAAAGCGCAGGTATGGCTGCCTGGGACGCGGAACGTGGCTTGCAGCGCAAGATCCATAATATCTCAAACGCGCCTTTCCGGACCAAATTTGAAGGCATACTGGAATCCATGCACGGTACCGCGGCCATCGGCGGTATCAATGATACCGACCCCCAGCCGCTGCTGATTCGTTCCCATATCGGGAGCTATGCACTGCTGACGGTGGGTGTGATTCAGAATACCGATCAGCTGGTGAATGAATACCTGGAGAAGAGCATGGGCCAGCTGAGTACCATGACCGGCGGCGGCGTCAACATGACCGAACTGGTAGCGGCTTATATCAACCAGAAAACAAGTTTGGCTGATGGCATCCGCTACGCGCAGGAGAAAATTGACGGCACCGTGGTGGTGCTGGCGTTGACGGAAAGAGGCAGCATTGTTTGCGCACGTGACTATGCCGGCACGCTGCCTGTACATATCGGACGCGGCGAAAGCGGCTACTGTGTATCTTTTGAGCATTTCGCATATGAAAAGCTTGGGTATTCAAATGATTATGAGCTGAAGGCTGCCGAGGTGGTGGAAATCACCGCTGATGGATATCAGGTGCTGCTCGAAGGCCGTGAAAAAATGCGTATCTGCTCTTTCCTGTGGTCGTATTACGGGTTCCCCACTTCAAGCTATGAAGGTGTGAATGTGGAGATCATGCGCTGCCGGAACGGTGAGATCATGGCGGAAAACGATGAAAAGCTGGGCAAGGTTCCGCAGGCAGATTGCGTGGCCGGCGTTCCCGATTCCGGTACACCGCATGCCATCGGTTATGCCAACCGCTCCCATATTCCGTTTGCCAGACCTTTTATCAAATATACGCCTACCTGGCCGCGCAGCTTTATGCCTTCCACCCAGAAGGAACGCGACCGTATCGCCAAAATGAAGCAGATCCCCGTGGATGATCTGATCCGTGACAAAGAGCTTTTGTTTGTGGATGACTCCATTGTCCGCGGTACACAGCTTCGCGAGACGGTGGAATTTTTGTACGAGAGCGGCGCCCGGGCAGTGCACATGCGCTCCGCCTGCCCGCCCATCATGTTTGGCTGTAAATTTTTGAATTTTTCCCGCGCGACCTCCGACAGAGAGCTGATCACCCGAGCCACCATCGTGGAACTGGAGGGGGAAGAGGGACTGAACCATATTGATGAGTATACCGATGCTACGACAGAACGCGGACGCAGGATGAGAGAGGCTATCTGCGAAAAGCTGCATCTGGCTTCGCTGGAATTCCAGACGCTGGAGGGCCTTCAGAAAGCCATTGGCCTGGAGCCCTGTAAACTGTGTACCTATTGCTGGAACGGCATAGAATAAATACGATCATATCATTAAAAGGCATCTCCGGTTTTGTCGGAGATGCCTTTTGAATTACGGAACAGGAATGGATTATCAGCGGCAGACACGGTAGATGCCGCATTTGAGGTACTGCGTTTCGGGAAGGGCGGGCAGAATGGGGTGGTCACGCCCCTGGGTACGGTATTCGATCTGCATCAGCTCGGTGTGGGTGTCAGCGGCGGCGGATTGTACCATGCGGTTGAACATATCGGGCAGAATGTGCTGAGAACAGGAGCAGGTAACGAGATAACCGCCATCCCGGATCAGCTTCATGGCGCGAAGGTTGATTTCCTTATAGCCGCGAAGCGCGGAGTCGACAGCGGAGCGGGATTTGGTGAAAGCCGGTGGATCGAGGATGATCACATCGTATTTCTCGCCAGCCAGAGTTTTTTCTTTCAAAAGATCAAATACATTGGCAGCGGTGAAATGAACATTGGAGAGGTTGTTCAGCTGAGCGTTTTTGGAAGCGCATTCACAGGCGTAATCGCTGATATCAACGCCGTGTACATCGGCTGCACCGTAATGCCCCGCATGCAAGGCAAAGCTGCCGGTGTGGGTGAAGCAGTCAAGTACCTTCTGATCTTTGACGAAGGGCGCGATGGCGGCGCGGTTTTCCTTCTGATCAAGGAAGAAGCCGGTCTTCTGACCGTTTTTTACATCGACGAGAAAACGCACGCCGTTTTCACGAATCTCAGTGAAATCATCGACCACACCGTACAGAAGGCCGGTTTTTTGTTCCAGGCCTTCCAGATCACGGACAGGGGCGTCATCGCGCTCCCAGATGCCGCGGGGATGCATTTCTTCGACCAGTGTGTCAATGACGACGGGCAAAAAACGCTCCATGCCCAGACACATGCACTGGAGGGAGAGAATGCCGCCGAAGCTGTCCACGATCAGCCCGGGCAGGCTGTCGGATTCGGAATAGATGAGGCGGCAGGAATCCATGTCGGCAAAACAGCGGCGATAGCTGATGGCACGGCGGACGCGTTCCCGAATAAAGCGCTCGTTGACGTGCTCGTCCCGGAAGGTAAGAAAACGAAGACTGATCTGGGACATCGGGTTGTAAAAGGCGCAGCCGAGCATACGACCGCGGGCACTTTTGACGGAGACTACGTCACCCGGCTGGCAGGAGCCGGAAACACGGTCGATATCGCTTTTGAAAATCCAGGGGTTGCCCTGCAGTACGCGGGCTTCCTTGGTGGGCTTCAGATAGGCAATGGCCATGGCAATCAATCCTTCTTTGTTGTATCAATGGATTTGGCAAACACGACAAAACGCTGATAGAAAAATTCCGTGACGAAGTTGACAATCATGGTGCTGGCTTCGACCACGTACTTCAATCCCTGGCTGCAGGTGGCTTCCTGACCGGTGAACGGGTTGGAACCGGTCAAAGCGGCTGTCCAGAAGGTGGAAACGGGTGTAAAGACCAGATAGTAGCAGAAGACCAGCATCATGGCGCGCGGCAGATTTTCGGCAGATTGGAAGGTGAATTTGCGGTTGAAAGTAAAATTCCAGACAACGCTGAGAATCAGCGACAGCAGATAGGAAAGCCAGGTATCAAAGTGCAATAGCTCCAAAAAGAGAGTATAGGAAACGATTTGAATCAGTCCCGCGCTGATGGAGAAGAGTGTGAACTTGAGAGCACGAAGCAGCTCTTTGCTATTTTTGCTTTTCATGGAAAAACTCCTTTGTTACTGACAGGTGGCTTCGACCGTCATGGGCATGCCCCAGATGTAATAGGTGATGCGGAAGGTGCGGGAGGTTAAGTAGTTTTGCAGGTTTGCGGCAGATGTCAGAAGCGTGCAGTACAATTCGGTGTCCTCACCGGCGTCCAGGATGTGGTTGGCATTCAGCTGCGCGGTATCCAGTGTCGTATAGGAGAGCGCGTCACCGTTGACCGGATAAGGCTGCACTTCTACCATTTCCGCACGGATGAGGCCGTTGTTGTGCAGACGGACACAATAAGTGAAGAAGCCGTAATCGGAAGCGGAGCCATCGAGCGCGGTGGTATAGACCGCGGCGGTGGAAGAACCGTTGTCCAGACGGGATTGCAGCAGCGAAAAAGTGTTGGCATCTGATTCTGCGGTGCGGGTGGAAACGGAGATGGAAACGACCTGCAGACGGGTATTGATGTATGCGTAGATGCCGACGCCGATGGAGACCAGAACGGCCAGAAGCAAAAGGATGGCCACATATTTGATGTATTTCATTTGATTACCCCAGATTGGCGAGAATGTTGTTCATTTCCTGAATCATTTCGGTGTCTTTCAAGCGGAATTTGATCTCGACGCGGCGGGAAGCATCCTGATTTTCGGTTCCGTCTTCGTTGTAGATCAAATCCGATTCGCTTCGTCCTTGTGCGGTGATGACATTCTGCAGCTTCAGTTTCATGGCCGGCGAGAGGGAAGGCATGTTGAGGCAGTATTCAACGACGTTCAAGGCACGGGACTGCGAAAGACGAAGGTTGGTCTGGTAGGAGCCGGTGGAATCCGTGTGCCCCTCGATGATGATCTCGGCCACATAATCGCTGTATTGCTCACTGAGCAGTACGCTCAGATACACGGGTATGAGCCTTTCCAGTTCAGCTTGTCCTTCTTCTTTCAAATTGGAGCTGTTGGTCTGGAACATGAGGGAGGATTGCAGCATGATGTCGCCGGTGTTCGGGTCGACTGTGGCGCTGATTCTGGCGGCGGAAAGCGCGCCGCTCAATTCCTCAACGATGCGGGTTCGAACGCCGAGCATGTTGGACAGGCGCAGTTTATAGCTTTCAAGCTCGTCCTGCTTGCTGTCCAGCTCGGATTCCTTGATGCTGATCTGTGCCAAGAGCAGCTGGTTTTCGCTTTCGCGTTCGCTGAGGGCGATCTGTGCCGCATAAAGATCCTGCTGCTGAGTATCAAGCTGAATCTGGATGGCGGCAAGCTCCTCTTCCTTGCCCTGCAGCGAAGTACGGGTGGTTTCGAGATCCTACTCCTGCTGAAGAAGAATCAGCTGCGCGGCATTCAGCTGTGCCTGCTGTTCATCCAGTTCACGCTGTCGGGTCTCATTCAATTGGTGATAGTTGTAAATGCAAAGCGTGATCGCCAAAATAAAGACGAGCAGCAGGGAAGCCATCATGTCCGAGTAGGAGATCCAATGCGTACCGGAGTCATGCGTGGAATGCCTGTGGGAGTGAACATTTCCGCTCATGTCATGCTCCCTTCGGAGTGCCATTGAGGGCCCGGACGGTATTTTCAAGCTGATCGTTTATATCCTGAAGCATTCGCTGCAGACGGGAAAGGGCGGCAACACAGCCGTCTGCGGCGCCGTTGACGGAAGCAGTATCCGGACCGGTGTGCTTCAGACTGTTTACACGCGAATCAAGCAGGGAAAAGGCATTGTTCATGCTCGTTTCGAACTGTGAGAGGGAGCGGGTCATGGACACGCTGATGGTATCGGCAAAAGAAGAACAGCTTTCCGACAGCAGTCTGCCGGATTCGCGCATTGCAAGGGCGGTTTTGTCGGTGGAGGCAGCAATGGTACCTGACTGGTTTTCAACCGCCTGCAGCACGCGCGCACTCCAATTGGCGTAGTCACGCATCTGATTTTCCAAAGCCTGCTGTTCGCCGCGCAGGGTGTGCAGAAAATCCTGCTGCTCCTGCAGCGCGCCATGCATGCTGCTAAGCACATTCTGCATGCCGCGGGTGAAATCTTCACCGTTGGTTTCACGCTGTGCGGCTTCAGCGGCGTACACTTCAAGACGCTGTGAAACACGCCCCATCATATCGCCCATGCGCTGCAGCGTATCGATGACGCCGGTTGCGGCACCCATCGTGGCATTCATGGCATCGCGATCCACCTGACAATTGCGGTTGATGGCAGAAAGCGTTTGACCAAGCTGCCCGAACTGGCCACTGAGGGAAACGTTCATCGATTCGACAAACCGATGGACGATGGTGTTGAGACCTTCCAGCTGATGCTGTGTTTCGCCGGAAATAAACTGATTGATGGACTGCGTGACAGGCAGCATATTGGTGTTGATGGCGTTGGCGACGCCTTCGTTGATGTGCTGTCCGATTTCGGTGACCGCATGGCGCAGGAATGCAGCACGATCTTCCTGCTGGCAGATCGCCTGTACGTTATCACTCAGGGGCTGCTGCATGACAAACTCAGTAAAGGCTTCGTGAAAATCATCGATGGCGTTCTGCGCAGAACCGATGGCGGCGTGGTTGAGGATGTTGAAAAGAATGGAGGTGATACAGCCGGCAATGGAAGTGCCAAAGGCAAAATTCATGCCGGAGATCATATCGGAAATGCCGTCGATGGTGTTGGCGGCGTTGCTTAAATCCAACGCGCCAAGCCCTCGGACCAGACCCATGAATGTGCCCAGAATGCCAAGGCTGGTCAGTATACCGGGAATGACTTCACCCAGCTGGGTGTGGCAATGGGCGTAAATGACGGTATCATCATTGATATAATCCGCAACGTTGCAATTGATGCCGCGGCTGTCCAGCTGCTGTGCATTGACAAGAAAACGGCGCCAGCTGGTCTGAAGCGTATTGCCGAGAAATTTCGGCTCCTGCCAGACGGGTTGAGAAACAGATTTGATCGTCATGGATTCAAGCTGATGTACGGCTTTGTGAAGCAGCCTGCTGCAGCGCCTGGAGGCCATGATGCACTTGCCAAAGCCGATGACAAAAACAATTGCGATGGCGGCGTATACCAGCCAGTCGGTCAGCTGCCCGGAAAGAGAAGATAGAATAGCGTCCATAGACGGTCCTCCCATGATGATTCTCCCTATATTTTAACTGTTTCTGCATGAAAAGGCAACAGATTTGTTTCGGAACTGTTGAAAGAAGGTAACATTTAACACCTGGATGAATAACTCTGCAGGGTGTGCTGCATGGTTGACAAAGAGTGTACTTTCTTATAAAATATATATGTATAATTGTGTATTTTTCCGAAATCCGGAAGGAGCTTTGCATGGGTCGGAGTTTGAAAAATTGTGTATCTCTCCGTGCTGCCCTGATCGGCTGCGGCCTTTGTGCGCTGCTGATGGCATTTATGGGATATGGTTTGTTCCCGGCGGTTTTCACAACGGCTGCGGTGCTGATGATCGTTCCGGTGCTGATGCTGCTTGTCACCATGATCGCCGGGCTGTATCCTGCCTGGATCTGCGCAGGCATTTCACTCACTGCGTTGTTTGTGACAGGCGGTCTTGCACTGATGCTGGCCGGGGCGGCGTTTTTACTGCCGTTTACCGCTGTGCTTACAATCTGCATCAGACAGGAAAGGGAATTCTGGAAAACGCTGATGAGCGTGGCGGGCACCATGATGATCACTATGCTGCTGATCTATCTGGTGCTGCAATTTGCTACGGGCGGAAAACTGTATGTGACCGCAGCGGGCTATGCGGCTCAAAGCGTATTTGATTCCGGCTATCGGGATGCGTTTCTGGTTTCACTTTACAACATGGGCTTTTTCTCCATGGACGAAACAGCATTGAAAAACGCCATCGAGCTGGTGGGAGATACTTATCGGCTGAACAGTGCAGTAGCCACCGAGATGGTCAATCAGCTGTACAGCTATATTCTGGTTTATCTGGAAAGCATCGTGCCGTCGCTTTTGATCTCTGGCAACATGACAAACGCGGTGCTGGGATTGGGCTTTGGCATTTTCTTTGGACAGCGGGCACATTACAGGCGAAGCTATAAGTATCCCGAGAAGGTTGAAGAAGTGACCGATCTGAAGATGCCACCGCTGTCTCAGTGGTACATTCCCGGCAACTTCGGAAAATACGGTGCAGTGCTGGCGGCGGGATATTTCATGATGAACATGGTGCAGAGCGGTCCTCTGTACCTGACCGGAGCGCTGATGTGGCAGGTGTTTCTGGTTTTCTTCGGGCTGCAGGGACTTGCCTCTTTCAACTGGTCACAAAGACAGCGCGGTACGGCAAAAGGTTGGCGCGTTGCAGCGGTGATCGCCGCCATGATTGTGCCTTTTGCACAGACGATTTTTGCAATCAACGGCCTGTTTGACCAGTGGAAGGACCCACGGGGACTCAGGCCTAACAACGAAAGCAAGAAGGAACAATGAAACAGAGCATTATAATGGCTTTGACGCTGCTGCTGGTTCTTTTTCTGATCGGAGGAGCAGCGGCGGAGGAGGCACAGAAGCTGCCGGACATGGATGTAATCCTGCCGGAATTGGGTGAGGAAGCTTATATTGAAACCTACCGGTACCTGCAGGAGGGGAACTCCATTCGAAAAGGGGATAAGAGCGACTACGGCAAAGCCTTACAAACGCTCCTGTCACAGGCCGGTTACAGCATTACCATCGACGGCAGTATCGGCGCGAAGAGCATCGGCGTGCTCAATACTGTGCAGGAAGCGCTCGGACTCAAGACGACCAACGCGGTGAATGCCGAATGTTTCCGTTCGCTGGCAACGTTTCTGTGGTGCATCCGTTTTCCCGATAAGGCGGAAATCACTGCCGCCGAACTGAACTCGGATGAGATGTGGCACTACGCCGGGTGCGCGCGCATGAAAGAAGGGCGTTACTGGCTTGCCAAACAGTGCTTTGAAAAAAGCGGAAGCAAAGTCAGCGCAAAAGCGGTCAAAAAGTGCGCGCAGTCTTCGCCGGTCAGTAAGGAGCTGTTTCACAGGAGCAGTACGGAGACAAACCGCTGCAGCGTTTTTCTGAGGGAACAAAAAGACAGCGGTATAGCGATGATGAAGATCATGGATGAGGCGGGGAATACGGTAAGCCTGCTGATTCTGACCCGTAAGGGAAAGGTGACCTGTGACCTGCCGGAAGGCGCCTATATGATGCAGATCGCTCACGGTACAGTGTGGTATGGCTCCGTCGACGCATTTGGCGAGGACGGAATGTACGCACAGATGGTGTTTAACGGCAGCGTAAAGATTGAACTTGTGATGGGACATGAATACTCGCTGTATGTCAATCCCAAGGACATGGACGCGAACGCTGTTAACATGACGCTTGAACCGATCACATGGCAAGAATTTATACAGTAAAGGAGATATATACCATGAAAGTCATTTTGCTGAACGATGTGAAGGACCTTGGAAAGAAAGACGATATCGTCAACGTTTCCGATGGCTATGCCCGCAATTTTCTGTTTCCCCGCAAGTGGGCCGTCGAAGCGACTGAGAATGCCATCAAGGAAAACAATTTCCGCAAGGAGATGGCCCGCAAGCGTGAAATGGAACGTCGGGCGGAAGCAGAAAAAGTA
>JAZRWA010000098.1:0-5255 GCA_045599485.1 Clostridia bacterium
TTGTCCATCGTGTAATGACGGTTCAGGTGATCCTCCGTCACATTCAGCACTGCCGCCACCGTGGGATGGAAGGTATCCGTGGTTTCCAGCTGAAAACTGGATACCTCCGCCACCAGCACATCCTCCCGCTTGCTCAGCATAGCCGCCGCCGACATCGGATAACCGATATTGCCGGCTACATAAGCGATCTTGCCGAAGCCGCGGAAGATCTCCCCCAGCAGCGACACGGTGGTGGTCTTGCCGTTGGTGCCGGTCAGTGCTACCAGCGTTCCCTCCCCCAGCTGCGAGGCAACCTCGAGCTCGCCGGTCACGGGAATACCCTTTTCCTTTGCCGCGAGCACAATGGGAGCGTCGATGGCAATGCCGGGGCTGATGAGCAGCACATCGGTCTTATCCAGCAGTTCTTCCGGCTTCTGACCAAGATACCATTCGCAGGGGAGGGATTTGAGCGCGCGAATGCTCTCCCCCAGCTGTTCCTCCGTCTTACGGTCATTCAGCAGAGGAATGGCGCCAAAGCGGCACAGAAGCTCCGCCACCGCCACACCGCTGCGCGCCATGCCGATGATCAGTACCCTTTTGCCTTGCCAATACTGTTTCAAATCACTCATGTTATCCTCCGAGGTCAAAACCAGGTCAGCACGCTCAGCACGGCAACTACGCTGAGCACCAACGTCACCGCCGCGTACATCACCACAATCTGATTCTCATTCATGCCGCTCATCTCGAAGTGATGATGGATGGGTGTCATCTTGAAAATACGCTTGCCGTGAGTCAGTTTGTAGTAGGTTCTCTGCATGATGACAGAAACAGAGCTCATCACGCAGGTAAAGCAGATCAGCAGCAGCAGGAATTCCAACCGCAGCAGCACGGCAATGCCCACCATGACGCCGCCGATAAACATGCTGCCGGTATCGCCCATAAAAATCTTGGCCGGATGACGGTTAAAGCGAAGGAAGCCCACGCACGCGCCCGTCAGAGCGAAAGCCGCGGCGGCACTGCACTCGCCCGCGTTGAGCAGGCTGCTGCCGGAGGCGGCCATCAGCAGGGCGATCGCGCCGAAGGCGATCATGCCCACCGCGGTCACGCTGGACAGAATGCCGTCAATGCCGTCCTGCAGGTTGGCACTGTTGGTCATGAACAGCACCGTCAGGGTGAGCAGCGGGATATAGAACACGCCCAGATTCCAGGTACTGTGCGTGAAGGGCAAAATGACCTCGCTGCCAAGTGTAAAATACGCCCAGACAGAAAACAGCAGACCCACGATCAGCTGACCCGCAATCTTCTGCTTCGGCTTCAGCCCCTCGTGATTCTTTTTGACATCCTTGATATAGTCATCGGTAAAGCCCACAGCCATGGAACCGACAGCCACAAACAGCAGCGCCCACAGGGTATTCTGCAGCGACCAGAAGGGCACCGCGGCGCCCTTTTTGCGCATGAGACACACCACCAGTACGGTGATCATCACCGTAACAGGGCCCGTGACCACACCGCCCATGTTGGGCGTGCCTTTTTTGTTGAGGTGGCTCTGCGGTCCCAGCTCGTACATGGTCTGACCGAATTTGAGCGCCCGCAGCTTTTTGATGCACACCGGCATCAGAAGCATCATCAGCGCAAGGCTCATTACCACAGCTTCAGCGGCATACAGCATAACGACAGCTCCTTATTGCTTAATTTCCTGCAACAGTTCTTTTACGATCTGCTTTTCGTCAAAGGGATATTTCTTTCCGCAAATCTCCTGATAGGTTTCATGTCCCTTGCCGGCCAGAATGACGATGTCATTGGGCTGAGCGATCTCCAGCGCGTGACGAATGGCGGCGCGGCGGTTTTCGATCACCGTATATTGGCCTGTCGTCTGCCTGATACCCTCTTCTATACTTTGAAGGATGGCAAAGGGATCCTCGCTGCGGGGATTGTCGCTGGTCAATACACAGTAATCGGCCATTCTGCCACCGATTTCGCCCATGATGGGGCGTTTACCGTGGTCGCGGTCTCCGCCGCAGCCAAACACGGCAATGATCCGTCCCTTGGCAAACTGGCGGACAGCCTTGAGGATATTCTCCAGCGCGTCGGGAGAATGAGAATAATCAAGCAGCACCTTGTAGGGCGTTTCGGTATCCAGCACCTACGCGCGTCCGGGAACCGCCCTGACCGCTTCCAAGCCCGCAGCAATGGCTTCCAGCTTGACACCAAGCGCGGCCGCGGCAGAGGCAGCAGTCAATGCATTATACACATTGAAAATACCGGTCATGTGCATATGCACATCACACGCTCCAAGGTCGCCCATGTGCAAACGGAAGGCGACCCCTTGCTCACTGATCTCAATATCACGCGCATAGCAATCCGCATTGGCGCGGATACCAAAGGTATGATAGGGCAGCACCGTGTCACGGATGATCTGCGCCGTAGTCTCCTCATCGGCGTTCAGCACCGCATTGCGTGCATAAAAAGGCGTAAAGAAAACCTTTTTGGCCTCAAAATACTGCTCCATGGTTCCGAAATAATCCAGATGATCCTGCGACAGATTGGTATAGCAGCCCACATCATACACCACACCGTCCACACGGTGCATCGCGGTGGCATGAGCGGAGACCTCCATCACCACGGCGTCAACCTGCTCGTCCGCCATGCGGCGCAGCAGGGACTGCAGCTCATCCGCCTCGGGTGTGGTCATATTGCCGTGAATGGGACGGTCGCCGATCATATTACCCGTCGTGCCGATGAGGCCGCACTTCATGCTGGCATGTTCCAGAATGGATTTGATCAGGTAGCTGGTCGTCGTTTTGCCCTTGGTACCGGTGATGCCGACCATTTTCATGCTGCGGGACGGATGGCCGTACAGTGCGGCACAAATGGGGCCAAAGGCTTCACGCATGTTTTTAACACGAATCTGCGGCACATCAAGCGGCAGAAAGCGTTCCACTGCCAGCGCCACGGCGCCGTTCTTCACTGCCTGCGCCGCAAAATCATGCGCATCAAAACGAGCACCGGAGATACAGCAGAACAAGCCGTTTTCGTTCTTGACACGGCTGTCCATCACCGGCAGCTTTACATCGGCATCGCCCTTCCGTTCCAGAATCAGGGAGCCGCATTCTTTTTCAAGATCGCTGAGTTTCATATCGGACCTCTTTCCGTCTGTTTGCGCACAGGCAGGCTGATGAAGCTGTCGTTATTCCGTGTTCATCAGCCGCTTGATTCAGAAAAAAACAGCCGACCGGTGCCGTGCGGGCACCGGAAGGCGCATCAATGATTACTTTGAAGCCTGCATGCTGGCACCGTTCAGTGTGGTGCCGGGCCGTGTCGCAGGGGCATAGATATAGTTGACTTCCATGGCATCCGCCTTGGTCATTCCAAGATCCACAGCAAGCTTATCGATCACATTTTCGGCCGTCGCGTCGGCAATCTGCCGTCTCATGCCGTTGATCTGCGTCTATGCGGATTCCACCTCGGCGTACAGCGTACGGCCATCCTGAAGCAGCTGGCCTTTCTTTTGCACCGCGCCGGCATAGAACATCAGCATCACCGCTGCCAGCATTCCCGCCGCAATCAAAAGCAGGCGCAGCGGAACACGCCGTGCCTCGGCGGGACGGCTGGGCGCGACATACGTGCTGCGCTCATCCTGATCGCAGCACACATCGCCGCCCGGCATATAGACATTTGAGCGTATGGTCATTTTTCTGCGGTCGGCGTTCCAGTAGCCTGCCTTTGTGTATGTATGCGTGCTGCCGGCCAGAGACATATGGATCATACCCTTTCTTTATTTTTATCGGGCGGCAATCTCCGCCTCAAAGCTCAGTATATCGGGAGTTTCTTCAAGAATCTTTTCTTCCTCAAGGTCGGCCTCTTCCTGCTTCTTGATGCAGATATGAGAGCCGCAGCCAGACACATCCACGTCCCGGGCGTCCTGCAAAAAGCGGGTGCGCAGTTTCTGCGGCAGCAGGATACGCCCCTGACCGTCGCATTCACAATCCTCGTAGGTATATTTCGTAAAAAGATTGATGATTTTGATCATACGCATATCCTTCTCCGCCAGCTCCAGCAGAGAGCAGTAGTACAGCTCCCATTCGCGGCGGGGATATACGGCAATGGCCTTGAAATCGGGCGTCATGCAGATGCAGAAGGAATCCCCCAAAGCATTTCTGAAAGGCGCAGGGACAATCAGTCTTCCCTTCGCATCCAATCCGTGCTGGTAGTCGCCGCGGAAGCCGCCGCGCAACAAATGGGCGTATTTTTGCAGAAGAGCATTCTGCCGCTCGCCCAGCTGTTCCAGCTTTTCGCTCACACGCCCACCACCTTTCCGGTTTAAAATCACCACTTGGCTCTACTTTTTGGGATTTGCAACCATTATAACCCACCAAAATCGGGAACGCAACTTTTCAGTTATTACGATTTTTTAATATTTTGCATTCCGTGCGAAAATTTGTTCGCTTATTCAAAAATACTTTTTTTGTAATTTGACTTTGAATAAAATCTTGTGTTTTATAAATTCGTCATTTTAGCCATATTTTTATTCCAATTTTTAGTTATTTTTGTGTTTTAAATATTACAAAAACTTAATACCTTGTTTTTTACAACTTTTGGGGCGGCATTTTTTCCTGATTCAAGGCCGTTTTTCGCAGTTTTGTTCCGCAATTACCACATTCTGCATCTCCCGCTCCACTGGCACAAATAAAGAGCGGCTTTTCAGCCGCTCTTTGCCACTATTTCATGTTTTTTAGGGGTTATTGTTGGGACGGTTCCCCACTTCCGGGTTCATCGACCCGTTTCAGTCGAAATCCAAGAGCATCGCAGGACACCAGATGATAGTTGACCCCGTCCTGTACGCCGCTGAAGCCCGTCCGAATGGACGCGCCGTGAAGATGCCCGTACACACAATCGCGCACACCGTAACTGCTCAGCAGCCTGGAGACCTCGGTAGCTTCTCCGTTTTCCGCCACCGGCGGATAATGAGTCATGGCTACCAGCGGCGCATCCGCATCAAGCGATCTGGCTTTGTCGAGCGACATCTTCAGCCGCATCAGTTCACGCCGGTAGAGCCGCACATTTTCGGCGTCCTTTTCACTGGACGGAAGCGTCCAGCCGCGTGAGCCGCAGATCAGCACACCGTTCAGCTTGACAGCGTCATTCTGCACCACGATCATTCCCGGGCCGACAATCTCCCGCACCCTTGTCAGCGAGCTCCACCAGTAGTCATGGTTACCGCGAAGCAGCACTTTGGTGCCGGGCAGTTCCGCGATCTCCTCCAGATCATGCCGGGC
>JAZRWA010000099.1:0-10833 GCA_045599485.1 Clostridia bacterium
AATACGAATTGTGCGAGCCTGGTCGGCAATACTGCGCGAAATCCCCTGCTGTATCCAGTTTGTGGCGTATGTTGAAAACTTATTACCCAAACGATAATCAAATTTGTCAACCGCCTTCATAAGACCCATATTGCCTTCCTGAATCAGATCCAGGAATAACATTCCGCGGCCCACATAACGTTTTGCAATGCTGACTACCAGACGCAGATTGGCTTCCGCCAGTTTCTTTTTGGCTTCTTCATCGCCCTGTTCCATGCGAATGGCCAGCTCGATTTCTTCGTCGGCGCTCAACAGCGGTACCCGACCGATTTCCTTCAGGTACATACGTACCGGGTCATCCACAGAGATGCCGTCCGGCATGGACAAATCAAGATCTTCATCAATCGTTTCGACAGCAATATCCGGAATTCGAGTGCTTTCATCACTATCAGCGTCACGGATGATCTCAACACCCATGGCTTCCAGCTTATCCAGCACCGCGTCAAACTGGTCAGGATCGATGTCGGTAGAAGAAAGTTTGAAGATGATTTCATCATAAGTCATCTTGCGCTTGGATTTGGCAAGCTCAAAAATTTCCTCATAATTTGCAGTTTTTTTCTCTTCGGGCTGGCTGTTCAAATAACATTCTCCTTTCGTTGACTGCGTTTAAGACGCATTACCTCTCCGGATATAGCAGAAAACTGTTTTAAAAGTTCGATTTTTGCTGTGGGATCTGCTTCAACCTGTAAATCGTCCTTAATTCTTGCTTGCTGGACTTCCAAACGCCGAAGTCGGATTCTGCACAGACAATCCGCAGCGATTTCGGCTGCGTTTTCTTTCTTGAATTCGGAATCAAGATCGAACACCTGACTCAGCCATTGCTTTTCGTGTTCGGTTTCAGCTTCGTTCAGTATCGCAGCAGGGGTTTTTCCGTTCAATATGGCAACGGCAACCTGTCTCATGGGACCTTCACTGAAATCATCCACGGTAACTGTATCACCGGATATCAAATTATACGCCAGCAAATTCAGCAATGTTTTTTCGGACATCAGTTGCTGCGGTACACCCTCGTTTTGCTGATTCATGTGTACTCTGACAGGTTTAGCAACCACTACGGGTCCTTTTTCGATGGGTGATTGCCCAATCTGCTGCAGCAAAACTTCTCTAGAAAACCCAGTTTGCACAGAAAGTGCCTTGACATAAGATTCCAATTCGACCGGTTCACTAACCTTTTTTAAAAACTTTGCGCACCGTTTGGCATATTCGATGCGGTCGTCTTCCTTGCTGAGATCAAGTCCCTCAAGCGCTCTCTGCATACGGTATTCAGGTGCTTTCAGCGGTCGAATGGTGTCAAATGCTTCCATTCCTCTCTGACGAAGGTATTCATCAGGATCGAGGTTATCGGGAAAGAAGAGTACTTTTGCGGGAATGTCTTCCTGTTCAAAAATGTCCAACGCACGCATGATGGCATGTTGTCCTGCACTGTCGCCATCGTACGATACCCATATTTCAGGCGCATACTTTTTTAACAGTCGCGCCTGTTCATTTGTCAAGGCTGTGCCAAGTGTGGCAACAACACCATTGATGCCATGCTGAATCATGGCGATCACATCCATGTATCCTTCCACCAGGATCACTCGAGATAGATTTCGTTGCTTTTTCAAAAGATTGGCGGCATATACCCCTTTGCGTTTGTTGAAAACGGGTGTATCTGAAGTGTTCAGATATTTGGGCTGTACTTTCCCTAAGATTCTGCCACCAAATCCAAGAACGGCGCCCTGAGCATCGATGATTGGGAAAATCGCCCGATCACGGAACATATCGTAACGCGTTTCTTCTTTTACGATTGTAAGCCCCGCTTGCTGCAATTCCTGTTGGGTATAGCCTTTTGCTTCAAGAAAACGTGTCAGTCCATCCCATTCACGTCCGGCGGCTCCCAAGCCAAACTTTCGTATCGTGCCATCGTCGAGTCCGCGTTCATGCAGGTAATCCAGAATGGGCTTACATTCGGACTTCCATAGGTTCTCGTGATAGAATCGGGCTGCTTCTTTGTTGGCGGAAAGCAGCCTCTATCTCAGCCGTTTTCTTTCTTCGTATTGAGGATCATCAATTGTATTCGGAATATCCATATGAAGACGGTTTGCAATTAACTCCACCGCCTCATGGAAAGAAAGATTCTCAACTTCCTGAACAAAATGAACTGCTGTTCCACCGGCTTTACAACCGAAGCAATGATACAAATTCAGTTCAGGATTCACTGAAAAAGATGGGGTTTTTTCATGGTGAAAAGGACATAATCCCCAATACCGAGCACCGCTTTTTTTCAAAGGGACATAAGCAGAAACGATTTGGACGATATCGGCTCGTGCATACAGTTCATCCAGCCAGGCATTTGAAAATCTTCCGTTCATCAGCTGCTCATCCCCCTTTCCTGGATGTAAATTCTACATCAAGGGCGTTTTTCCTGCCGATATAAAAAAGAATCTGCCGAATTATTCGGAGATTCTTAATGAGCATTTCTTATGAATCGGACTGATTGGCAAGCTGTTCCAGGAGCCATATACGTTCTGAAGATGTAATGTCGGCCTTTTCAAGCAATTCGGGACGCCGGCGTGCTGTGATAAGAATTGCTTGTTTTCTGCGCCAGTCGGCAATTTTTTTGTGATCGCCATTCAGCAGAACTTCCGGTACCTCTTCTCCTTCAAAGCAGCGTGGTCTTGTGTACTGAGGATATTCCAACAGACCGGAGGTTGAAAAGCTCTCATCTTCAGCACTCTACGCACTCCCGAGCACTCCGGGGATGAGCCGAGAGATACAGTCTACCAAAACAATAGCTGCTGTTTCTCCGCCTGTCAGAATATAATCACCGATTGATATTTCCATGTCGATATAATGATCCAGGACACGCTGATCAACGCCTTCATAATGACCGCAAAGGATGATTAAGTGATTTTCTTTGGACAGTTCCTCTGCCACACGCTGAGTCAGCTTTACCCCTTTGGGGCCAAGAAAGATTCGCTTTCCTTTGAAATCCTTTGGTGTTACCGCTTTGAATGTGTTCGCAATTGGCTGCGGCATCATCAACATGCCGGCCCCACCGCCAAAGGGATAATCGTCCGTATTTTTGTGCTTATTCAGCGAATAAGGCCGGATATCCACGGCTTGAATATTCAGTATGCCGTTTTCACGCGCTCTGCCGATAATGCTGGTAGAAAGAAACGAATCGAATACTTCCGGAAATATCGTTAACAGATCAATTTTCAAGTACCGCCACCTCCGCGAGGCGTTCAGCATCAACAATTACGCGATTGTTTTCCACGTCAATTTTTTTCATTACAAAGGGCAGAGCCGGAAAATAAAGAGTACCTCGTGCGGTTTTGATTTCGTAGATATCATTTCGGGCAGGCTTGGTGATGGAAACTACGGTTCCGATAATACTGTTATTCTCATCCATCAGCGTACAGCCGATGACATCACAGATGTAATGCTCGTTCTCAGCCAGCGGTGCAGCGTGAGCACGATCAATATACAGCACCCACCCGCGTTGTTCTTCGGCAGCATTCCGATCCGCAGCTTGATTAATCCGTCCATAAATGAAGCCATCCCGCATTCTCATCTGTTCGGCAGTGCACGCCTTATAGGATGCGCCGTTGTTCAAAAAAACAGCCGATACATTCTTCAGATATTCCTGCTCACTGTTTTCGGGGCGTATCTTTACCGTACCATCAATTCCCTGCGGCTTTAGAATCTCACCAAATGGCAAATACTCGTTAATCACAAAGCCTCCTATAAAAAAAGGCGCACGAGGCGCCTTCGTTGTTATTGCTGAATTTCGAGAAATACGGGTTTGCTGTCTTTTGTCGTTGCAGCTTTGACGACAGTTCGGATCGCCTTGGCAATGCGTCCCTGCTTGCCAATGACTTTTCCCATGTCTTCAGGGGCAACGTTCAGCTCAACGATGATGGATTCTTCCCCTTCTGTTTCAGTGACCTGAACAGCATCGGGATTTTCCACCAAAGACTTGGCCAGAAAAGAGATCAGTTCCTTCATCGGGGCTTCCTTTCTGCGTAGAAACGCGTGAATCAGCCCTCGATAGCGCCGCTCTTCTTCAGCAGTACACGAACAGTTTCAGAAGGCTGAGCACCATTCTTGACCCAGGTGGCCGCCTTCTCGTTGTCGACCTTGATCACAGCAGGCTGCTGCATGGGATCATAGTAGCCGATTTCTTCGATGAAACGACCGTTGCGGGGAGAACGCTCGTCAGCGACGACGATGCGGTAGAAAGGATGCTTCTTCATGCCCATTCTCTTGAGACGAATCTTAACCATTGTTGTTTCCTCCTGATAATTGTTGGATGTTATATGGTAATCATTGTGAAATGATTCCGACTTAGTTAAACGGGGGCTTGTTTTTCATTCCCATGGCAGCCATGCGGCGCAATGCGCCCTTTTTGTTGCCCATCATCTGTTTCATCATTTGACGAGTTTGATCAAACTGACGAATCAGCTGATTGACATCCTGCACCTGTACACCGGCACCGGCAGCAATACGCTTTCTGCGGCTGGCATTAAGAATATCGGGATGGCGTCTTTCCTGCGGCGTCATGCTGCGAATGATGGCTTCGGGCTTTTTCATGGCGTTATCATCAATTTCAACATCCCCCAGCTTGACACCGGGCAGCATTTTGATGATGCTTGAAAGCGGACCCATCTTTTTCATCTGCTGCATCTGGCTCAGGAAATCTTCAAGATCGAGATCGCCGGGGTTTTTCTGCAGCTTTTTACCAAGCTTTTCGCTTTCTTCCTGATCCAAATTCTGCGTGGCTTGCTCAATCAAAGTGAGCATATCGCCCATTCCCAGAATTCTGGAAGCCATGCGTTCCGGATGGAACAGTTCCAGATCGCCTAACTTTTCACCCGTACCGGAAAATTTGATGGGTTTGCCGGTGATGGCTTTTACGGACAGCGCAGCACCGCCGCGGGTATCACTGTCAAGCTTTGTCAAGATCACGCCGTCAATGTCGAGCTGTTCGTTGAAGGATTTGGCGACATTTACCGCATCCTGACCGGTCATGGAGTCGACTACGAGCAAGATTTCCTGCGGATGAACAGCGGCCTTGATGTCGGCAAGCTCCTTCATGAGAAGCTCGTCCACATGCAAACGGCCGGCGGTATCGATAATAAGCACATCGCGACCGTAATAACGGGCATATTCAACCGCTTCCTTGACCGTTTTTACCGGATCCTGTGTTCCCTTTTCAAAGACAGGAACCTTCACCTGCTCACCGACCACCTGCAGCTGTTTGATGGCCGCGGGACGATAGATGTCACATGCTGCAAGCAGCGGCTTTTTGCCTTCCTTTGACAGATGCAGCGCAAGTTTGCCGCACATGGTGGTTTTACCGGCACCCTGTAAACCACACAGCATATAGATGGTGGGTACAGAGGAAGACCATGTCAGCTTGCTGTTGGTACCGCCCATCAACCCGGTCAGTTCTTCGTTGACGATTTTGATAACCTGCTGTCCGGCGTTCAGGGAAGAAAGAATTTCGGTGCCGACACAACGCTCGGTCACGCGCTTGATAAAGTCTTTTACAACGACGTAGTTGACATCGGCTTCAAGGAGGGCCATGCGCACCTCACGCATCGCTTCCTTGATGTTCTGCTCATTCAGCTTTCCCTTACCGGTAAGCTTTTTGAAAGCATTTTGAAGTTTTTCAGAAAGCCCCTCAAAGGCCATTGCTGTCCTCCTCGTTCTTTAAAAGACTGATTGCTGTCTGAAGCAGCTGCTTCGCTGAATCATAATCATTTTTGTCCAAAGCGGTCAGTGCAGCCCCCAGATGCATCGTCAGCTACCGATTCAATTGCAGCATATGCAGCTGGTTCTACCAGGTGGTCAGCTGCTTTTCAACACGTTGCAGCGTTTCGTGTACGCATTGACGGCTAACGCCTGTTTCTTCGGCAATTTCAGCGATGGAAAGATCCTATTCGCAGAAAAGGGTGGCAATACTGTACTGCTTTTCGGTCAGCAGTGAACCGTATACCGAAAGCAGAAGATCCATATCCACTTTTTTCAGCAATACATCTGTCACTGCGGACCTCCTGTCAAGCTGTTTTACTTGACAAGCAATATAATAACATAACGCGATATACTTGTCAATATGTTTTACTTGACGTCTGCTGTTTTTGTATCAATATACATTCCGGAGCGCCGGCACCTGCATTCAGAAAACGATGATGCAGCACGTTATACTCCTGTGGTTTCAAAGCTGAAAGCATGTCAAGCAACAGTCTGCGTTCCTCATCGCCCTACGCATGTCCCGGATAAACACAAATCACGCAGACTCCCATTGGTGCGAGCAGCTGCAGGGCTTTTGTTACTGCCGGATGGGTGCTATCCCAATGGGTACGGATACTTTTGTCGCTTCCAGGCAGCCAACCAAGATTGAAAACCACTGCATTGATCCCCGGATCCGCATAACGGTCGATAAACTCATGACTTTCAAGCACAAGTTTGCAGCGATTAAGAAGACCGTTTTCCGCAAGCAGGCGTTGTGTGGAATCAAGGGCCTGCTGTTGCACATCAAAAGCGATAACAAATCCTGTTTCACCAACAAGATTACACAGCATCAAGGTATCGTGACCATTCCCCATGGTGGCATCGATCACCCGGTCCCCCGGCTGAACAAACCGTTTCAAACAATCGGCAGCGATGAATCTGGCCGATTTCAGTTCAAAATCTCTCATAACGCTTTCAATGCATTGATTTCATCTTCGGTCAGATCCCGCCAGACACCTTTCTCAACGCCTTTCAGATCGATCGGCCCGAAACGGACTCGGCGAAGCAACAACACTTTATGACCAACGGCTTCCATCATCCTTCTGACTTGACGGTTATGTCCCTCGTGGATGGTGATCAGAACAGCAGATGCAAAGGTCTCTTCTCGAATGACTCTTGCCGCTGCACGGGATGTTCTGAATCCGTCATCCAAAGTTACACCGGATCGCAGGATCCTGATCTCATCCGGCGTAAGGTGGCCGGTCACACGAGCAAGGTAAGTCTTATCCACTTCATGGCTTGGGTGCGTTAGTCTCATGGCCAGATCACCATCGTTTGTCAGCAGCAGAAGACCTTCAGAGTCATAATCAAGACGCCCGATAGGATATAACCGTACAGGGAAATCGCGGAAGTGATCCATTACCGTCTCGCGACCTTTGTCATCACTGACGGTCGTGACTTCGCCCATGGGTTTATGATACAGAATATAACGTTTTTCCGCCTCAGGTTTTACAAGTACACCGTGTACACAGATGTTATCTTTGATTTCATCCACCTGAAACCCCATCTCGGTAATTGTCTGGCCATTTACCTGCACAGCACCATCGGCGATCATCGTTTCAGCATGGCGTCTGCTTGCAACGCCGCAAAGCGCCAAATATTTCTGAAGTCTCATCATTTTTTAATCTCCTGTCCGGGTGCAAAAGCCTCCATGATGGATACGATGTTCTGTCTCATGATCATTTCATAAGCGTCTGCTTCAAACGGTCCGGTAACAGCCGGATCAAGCTCGTGTATGGAAGCACCGGTTTCGGCAGAAATCGTCAAGGCTGCGCCTGACTCATACTGAGGTTCCGTAAAGAGTGGCGGGTTTCCGTTGCTTTTTACGATACGTATTACCTTCTGAAGCTGGGAAGGAAGCAATGTTCCTTCATGCTCCTCTGAAATAACAGCGCAGATTTCCAGCCCATAGGCTTTGGCAAAGTAAGGGAAAGCTTCATGGAATGTGACGATTTTGTTGCCGGCATAAGGTGCCAGAGCTACAGTAATATCTGAATCAAGGGCTTCCAGTTTACTGATATAGTTTGCGGTGTTGATACTGATTTTCTCAGCAGACTGAGGGTACATTGTCGAAAGGGAGGCAGCAATGGTTCTGACAATGGTGATGGCGTTTTTTGCATCCAACCATGTATGCGCGTTCAATTCGCCGTCTTCTTCAATCAGCTCGATGCCTTCCGAACAATCAATCATCTCGAGCGCGCGCAGCTGCGCCCTGACATCCTCCAAATAGGGTTCCATGCCGGCACCGCAAATGATCAAGGCGTCTGATTTGGAAAGGGTAATCAAATCAGGGGTTAACAGTTGATAGTCATGCAGACAGCCGGTAGTTGGTGCCGTCATGCAGACCAGTTCGATGTCGTTAATACCTTCCAACACATTCATGGCAAAAATGTAGACAGGGTAAAAAGACGCAGCTACACGATTGATTGCCTCTGCGTACGAAAACGGCATCAACAACAATGATAACAATAAAAGCAGACAAAGGATTCTTTTCATCGTATACCTCAAGGAATACTATCAGTTCCGCTCAGGCCCTGTGATGATTCCGCCGCCCAGGCAAATATCGCCGTCATAGAGAACGAGACTTTGACCGGGTGTCACAGCGCGCTGTGGATTCTCAAAAACAAAGGATGCCGTATCTTTCGTCATCTCCGCAATCACGCAGGGTTGATCCGGTTGACGGTAACGCGTTTTGGCAGTGTAATGATGCCCGACAGCCGGTACTTCATGGACCCAGGTAAGCTGTTCGGCATGAACTTTGCTGCAGTATAACAAAGGATGATCTTCTCCCTGAGCAACGATCAGTCGATTGTTTGCAAGGTCCTTATCAACAACAAAATAGCTGCGACCATCTCCATGACCGCCGATGCCGAGGCCACGTCTCTGACCAAGAGTATAGAACATCAGGCCGTCGTGTTTTCCAACGATCTCGCCTTCTGGGGTGACCATGTCACCCGGTTGAGCGGGAAGAAATTTTTGCAAGAACGGTTTGAATTGCCTTTCGCCAATGAAACAAATACCAGTGGAGTCCTTTTTCTTGGCGACAGGCAGATGATGAAGCGCAGCGATTTCTCTGACCTGTGTCTTGTTCATTCCTCCAACCGGGAAAAGTGCCTTCCGAATTTGTTGGTCATGCAGCATGTACAGAAAGTAAGACTGCTCTTTGAAAGGGTCAATGCCTTTCAGAAGATGTCCTTGCGCGTCATTCTGCACGAAATGTCCAGTTGCAATCTTATCTGCACCCAACTTTTCCGCAAAATCAAGGAACGCCTTGAATTTGATTTCCTTATTGCAAAGCACATCCGGGTTGGGCGTCCTGCCGGCACGATATTCACTGAGAAAAAGGGTAAAAACACGATCCCAATATTCTTTGGCAAAATTGACTGCGTAATACGGGATGTCGATCAGATCACAGACATGCTGCACATCTTTCCAATCCTGTTCAGAGGTGCAAACACCATCGTCGTCCTTTTCCTCCCAGTTTTTCATGAAGACGCCGACAACATCATGTCCTGCTTGCTTCAGCAGCAGCGCACTGACAGCAGAATCAACACCGCCGGACATACCGACCACTATTCTCATCAGGTTACCTCCGCCTGCTGAAGGCGTTTGATCAATTCGGGAAGAAAAGCATTTGTGACCTCGTCCGGCAGCATTGTGGCGTCAACGGAAATAAAGCGATGTGCCTGCTACCTTGACAACTTGTCGAATGTTTCTTCCACACGCGTGTGGAACGAGCTCTTTTCGCTTTCGATGCGATCTAACTTGGTTGCGTTGGCACGGCGGCGCAGGCTGGATTCTGCATCCAACCGCAAATACACAGTTGTATCGGGCATGCATCCGCCGTGCGCAGGGGAATTGATTTGCGCAATCAACTCTGCTCCAAGTTCCCTGCCGCCGCCCTGGAAAGCGATGCTTGAATCAACAAAGCGGTCACAAAGAACCACTTCTCCCCGCTGCAGGGCCGGTTGGATCACCTCATGCACATGCTGTGCCCGAGAGGCGGCATACAGCAATGCCTCGGTGATATCAGCCATTTCCTTGTTATCGATATCCAGGAGGATATCCCGAATCTTCTCGGAAATGCGGCAGCCCCCGGGTTCACGGGTGCGGCGGGTGACATAACCACGTGCCCGGAGTTCGGCTTCGATGCGGTCCATCTGTGTGGTTTTGCCGCAGCCATCGAGCCCTTCAAGCGAGATGAAATAGCCTTTTTCTTCGGGGGCTGTATTCAGCAAAAGGTGAGAAAGTTCCTGAACCGTTGCACAAATGTGCTATGCGCCAGCTTTTTCCAACTCTCCGGCATCAGCAAAGCCATAGCGCACACCAATGCCCTCTACGCCTGCGTGATGTGCCCCGCTGATATCAGAACCACGGTCGCCTACCATAGCAGCGTGTCGATAATTCAGACCGTTCAGCGCACGCAGAATCAGTTCTCCCTTGTCTGAAGTGTCATTATCTCCCACCGGTCCCACGCAGACAGTAAAATACTGTTTCAGTCCAAAATAATCGAGTATTCTTTCGGCTTGTACAAGCGGTTTGGCCGTTGCAAGAAGCACAGTGATTCCGGCTTTGTTAAGCCCTTTGACAAGGGCACGAATGCCCGGATACAGCCTGTTTTCTTTCCAACCGCTTACCGTGTAGATCTTGCGGTAATAGACCACTGCCGCGGAGGCTTCTTCTGCAGACATGCCGCAAAACCGCATGAAGGAATCCTTCAACGGCGGTCCGATGAATTTGCGATATATATCAGGTGCGAGATCGGGATATCCGGCATTTTCAATCGCAGCCCGGGCGCATCGAATGATGCCCTCCGCAGAGTCGGTCAAAGTACCATCCAGATCAAACAAAACCGTATCATACATGATTATTGACAACCTCTTTCGCTTTGAAAAACCGCGTCCGATAAGAACGCGGTAAGAAATACAAGTGGATCAATCAGGAGTGCCGACTTGAATCAGCGCGTTCAAAAAGGCGATGGCGTTGTTTTCGTTTCCGCTGTAGGTAGTAATACCA
>JAZRWA010000100.1:0-8906 GCA_045599485.1 Clostridia bacterium
AAATGATCTCTTTTTTCATGGAAAGCGCGGAATGGTCATTGGCAATTGCGATCATCGGTAAAAATCTCCTTAATAATATAATGAAAGTTTACAGGCTGTTCAGGTCGACCCACAGGGCTGGACGCAGACCGATCATGCTGCCGTCCACACGGTTTGAACTGCGGTTGCCGTCGTAGCGGACATACATGGCATAACGGGTATCGATGCCGGGGGAACGCAGCCACCACCAGCCACAGCCGCTGCGACCCAGAAGATAATCCTCATTGGTGCCGCTGTAGTAGTTGATGCCGCGGGTGATGGCAAAATCCGTCGGCAGGGCTTTGCGGTCGGCGTTTTCGGCAAAGTAGGTCCAGGCTTCACGGTAACTGAGCAGAAAGACCTTGTCCGTGGTGCTGCTGCCCGCGTCCGCGGCGTAGCCGGGATAGCCCTGTTCCGCGCTGTTATCAATCTCGGTCAGCAGGATGGCGTTTCTTTCGGTATCGGTGAAGGCGATCTCCAGAAAACTGCCGTTCAGCAGGGCGCGAAGCAGGCTGTGTTCCCAGTCGGCGGCTTCATAAACGCCGTTGTAGGGCAGGCAGTCGATAATGTCATGGGTGATGAGCAGCGCTTTGCCGTCCTCCACCGCCAGCACCTGCCAAATGAGTTCCGGGGCGTCGCTGCCGGAGGCGTTTTGTGAGTAATGCCCAAAGGAAAGCATGTCGCCGGGCGCTACATGGACACCGCTTTGTTTCAGGGCTTCCTCGCGGGAAATGCCGCACTGGGGGCAGAAGTTGCCGCTGTTTTCAGCGCCGTCCCGGGGACAGGTCCAGCCCTCCGCCAGGACGGACAGGGATAGAAGCATCATCAGGATCAGCAGCACGGCCAAACGTCTTGTCATTCGGCGAACCTCCGTTTTTGAGGGATGTGCTATTATAGCACCATATGCCGTTTTTTTCAATTGATATGCGTGCAAAGCGGGGCTTTCCGGACTTGAAAGGAAGTCACGGGGGAGGGTTGACAGAACATATCAGCGGTGATATGATAAAAATATATTGAGTGTTACCAGATAACACAAATACGGAGGTAAGACCCATGAATAAAGAAATGGATCGCAGACAATTTTTGAAGGCCCTGGGCATGGGCGCTGCCGGTGCCGCCGGTGCCGCGATGATGAGCGTTGTTCCCGCCATGGCCGAAACGCCTGAAGTTCCCGAGCATCCCTGGGTATGGCATCCCATCGACAAGCAGAAGGCGCTGGAATATACCTACAAGCGCTGGTTTGAAGTGGGCGGCTGCGGCGCCGGTTCCATCGCCGGTATTGTGGAACTGCTGGCCGAAGAATACGGCTATCCCTACAACATGATCCCCTGCCAGATGCTGACGCTGGGCGGCGGCGGCTTCGGCTGCCAGACCTTCTGCGGCGCCCTGGCCGGCTCCTGCATGATGATCGGTCTGTTCTGCAAGCCCGCCGATGCCTCCAAGCTGCGTGATCAGCTGTTTGACTGGTATCGCAACGAGCCCTTCCCCACCTATCAGCCCGTGTATTCCGCTGTGACCACCGTGGCCGGCGACATCACCTGCTCCTCTTCCGTCAGCAAGTTCATGGAAGCCAATAACCTCAAGATGGGCGATGATGCCCGCAAGGCCCGCTGCGCTGCCCTGACCGGCGAGTGCGTGGTCAAGGTCATCGAGCTGCTCAACGTGCTGTATGGCTACGAAGAGGCTGCTCCCGTTGTGGAAGCTGCTCCCGTCGAAGTGGCTGCCAATGAGTACATCGGCACCAGCTCCACCAGCCGCGGCGAAATGAAAGTCAAGGTCACCATGGATGGCGATAAGATCGCCAAGATCGATATTCTGGAAAGCAACGAGACCCCCGGCCTCCGCGATCCTGCCTTCAACACCATTCCTCAGGCGATCATCGATGCCCAGTCCGCTGACGTTGACATCGCGGCGCATGCCACCGAGTCCTCCGAAGCCATCATGGCCGCTGTCAAGGACGCCCTGAGCAAGATCAAGTAATCCATCCGCATTGTTTTGCCACCCCTTCCGAAAAAAGAAGGGGTGGCTTTTGTATGGCACATGCGGCGGGATTGTATTGAAATTTACTGTCCCGCGGCTTATAATAATTATTGGAAGACAACCCATCAGAAAGGGGCATATAAACTGTGGAAAAATTGCGGATCGGTGTGATCGGAACGGGCAACATTGCCCGTAAGGCGCACTTGCCCGGCTGGCAGCTGATCGAAGAAGCTGCAGTGGTCGCTTTGTGTGATGTCAACACGGAAAGGGCCCGCATCCAGTCGGAGCTGTACGGCAATGTGCCGATTTATGTCGACTATAAAGAAATGATCGAAAAAGAGCAGTTGGACGCGGTGGATATCTGCACCCCCAACTATCTGCATTCGGTCATTGCCGTGTATGCTTTGGAGCACGGCCTGCATGTGTTTTGCGAAAAGCCGGATGCCGTCTCTGCCGCCGAGGCGGAGCGTATGCAGCAGGCTGCCGAAAAGAGCGGCAAAACGCTGATGGTCATGCGAAACAACCGCTATCTGCCCACCTCCGCGTTTATCAAGCAGTACGTGGATGACGGACGTATGGGCGAAATCTATGCGGCCCGCTGCGGCTGGCAGCGGCGCAGGGGCATTCCCGGGCGCGGCGGCTGGTTTACCAATAAGGAGCAGAGCGGCGGCGGTCCGCTGATCGACCTGGGCGTGCACATGATCGACCTGACCATGTGGCTGATGGGCAACCCCCGTCCCGTGGCGGTGTCCGGCTGCACCTATACCAAGTTTGCCGAAAACCGCATGGTGGAATCGCACGGACGCGATGTCGACCTGAACGGCGTCTTTGATGTGGAAGACCTGGCCATGGGCTTCATCCGCTTTGAAAACGGCGCATCGCTGCAGATCGAATTCTCCTGGGCTTCCAACATTGAAAAGGAACGCCGCTTCTTTGAACTGCGCGGCACCCGCTCCGGCGCGGAATGGTCCTCTGACAGTGACCGTTTGGCCATCTATACCGAAGAATACGGCTGCACAGCCGATATCCTGCCGAACATTGACAACAAAAAGAGCATGCCGCCGCATGCCGCCAACCTGAAGCATTTTACCGATGTGGTGCTGCATGGCGCAAAGCCCATGTTTGTGCCGCAGCAGGGCATCAACATGGTGCGTATTCTGGAAGCCATGTACCGTTCTGCCGCAGAAGGTCATGAGATCCGTCTTTGATCAATGAGTAAAGGAGCATGAAACCCATGACGAGAATCATTGTTTATAATGAGTATTATCATGAGCGCACCGAAGAAAACGTGCGTCAGGTGTACCCGCAGGGCATTCATACCGCTTTGGCGGATTTTCTGCGCTCGGACGAAAACGAAGTGCGCTGCTTTACACTGGATACCGTTGAAGAGATCACCGATGAGGTGCTGGACAACACCGATGTCATGCTCTGGTGGGGTCATCTGCGCCATTCCGCCGTGCCCGATGAGGTGGCGCAGCGTGTCAGAAACGCTGTGCTGAAGGGCATGGGCATCATCTTCCTGCATTCCGGTCATCATTCCAAGCCCTTCCGTCTGCTGATGGGCACTTCCTGCGATGTCAGCTGGCGTGAGGACGGCGATATGGAACGTCTGTGGAACATTTGCCCCTCCCATCCCATCATGCGCGGCATCGGACGCTATTTTGAGCTGGAGCATGAGGAGACCTACAGCGAGCCCTTCACCCTGCCCGAGCCCGATCAGGTGCTGATGATCGGCTGGTACGAGGGCGGCGAGGTGTTCCGTTCCGCCTGCACCTTCCACCGCGAAAACGGCCGCATCTTCTACTTCCAGCCCGGTCATGAGACTTTCCCCATCTTCTATGATACCAACGTGCAGACGGTGATCAAAAACGCTGTGGAGTGGGCGAAGCCCGTGTACCGTGTGGAGAAGCTGTATTCCCCTCATATCAAAAAGATCGGTGAGGAATAAGCATATGGAGCAAATGGATCTCATCCGTCAAACCGTGGAAAGCACCGTGGGACGGCGCTTTCCCTTTGCGATCGAGGCATCGGAAGTACCGGGACTGACGGTCGATTGGAATGGCAGTACGGCGGTCATTGCCGCGGAGGACAAAACGGCGCTGGCTCGCGGTGTATTTTTGCTCATTCAGACTGTATCGGACGGAAAAACGGAACTGCACATCAAAGAATCACGTCACATTGCCTCCTGCGGTGCTTTTATCGATTGCTCCCGCGGGGCGGTCATGACGGTGGAAGCCTGCAAAAAATACATCGCAGCCATGGCGGCACTGGGCCTGAACCTGTTTGTGATGTATATGGAGGATACCTACACCGTGCCGGAGTATCCCTATTTCGGGCATCTGCGCGGACGCTACACCGCGGAGGAACTGAAGGAGATCGATGCTTATGCCGCTTCGCTGGGCGTGGAGCTGCTGCCGCAGATTCAGACGCTGGCGCATCTGGGACAGTTTTTGCAGTGGCGGGCGACGGAGCATCTGAAGGATACCGATGACTGCCTGATGGCGGATGAGGAGGAGACCTACCGCTTCATCGAGGCGGAGATCAAGGCCATCCGTGAATGCTTCCGCACCAATCGCCTGCATATCGGCATGGATGAGGCGCATAACATGGGGTTGATCCGGTATCTGCGCAAATATGGCGTGGTGGATCGCTATGAGCTGCTGAAGCGGCATCTGAAGCGTGTGGTGGAGATCTGCGAAAAGTATCATTTCCACCCCATGATGTGGAGCGACATGTTCTTCCGCCTGGGTTCCGCGCAGAACGAGTATTACGATCTGGATTCCCATCTGCCCGATAGCGTGATCGCCGGCTTGCCGGATGTGGACATGGTGTACTGGGATTATTACCACATGGAAGACCGCTGGTACGAGCACATGCTGTCCGAGCATGAACGGATGGGAGAAAACACGGTGTTTGCCGGTGGCGTGTGGACGTGGAGCGGCTTTATGCCGCAGGTCAAGCGCACCGATGCCACTATGCTGCCCGCACTGAAGGCCTGCGCGCGTCATGGCGTGCGTACTGCTTTTGCCACCATGTGGGGCGATGACGGCACCGAGACCGATTATTTTCTGGCCATGAGCCAGATGACGCTGTTCTCCGAGGCGTGCTGGCGCGGGGAGGATTGCGATACGGAAACGGTGCAGCACATGGCTGAAACGCTGACCGGCCTTCCCCGGGAAGTATACGAGGGCTTTGGCTGCTTCTACAAGGATGAGACCGACGACCGTACGGGCAAAGGCCTGATCTATAGCGATCTGCTGTATCCCCTTTTGCCGCATCGGCCCGATCTGGAGGCGGCTGCGCTTCGGTTTGAGGAAGGGCTGCGGCGCATGGCACGGTGCCCGGAGGACGTGCGCTGCCACTACGGTGCGGCATTGTTCAGCGTGGCAAAAGAAAAGGCAATGCTGATCCCCGCGCTGCGCGCAGCGTATGAACGCAAGGATCTGGATGCGCTGCGCCGCATGGCAGAGGAAACGATCCCCATGCTGGAAAAGCTGTATGACGCCTTGGAGGAAGCGCACCGCACGCTGTGGTGGGCATCCTATAAACGTTTGGGCTGGGAAAACATCACCCTGCGCTATGGTGCTGTGAAGGGCAGACTGCGGGATGTCAGTTACACGCTGCGCTGCTATTGTGATGGACAGCTGCCTGTCATTGAAGAACTGGAGTATCCCGAATTGGAAGCATCCCGCAAGGGCGGCATGCAGTACTTCCAGATCTATGTCAGTCCGCAGTTTGACGGCATCTGATATACGATAAAATAAGGGGAGGTCATGCTTTTCGATTGCGAAAAGCGTGACCTCCCCGTTTGTTTACTCCCTTTTTCCCGTCACTCGACAATGTTCAGCTTGGCTTCGTAGAGGTAGCTGCCGCTGGCGTTGAAGGCGATATAGGTGCCGTTTTCGTTGTGGAACAGACTTTCGATCTCCTGATACGCGGACACACGGATGGTGTTGACATAATTGCCTTCCCAGTCGTACACCACCAGCTGATTGATGGTGTTATCGGATTTGCACTGGGGGAAGTAGATGTAACGGTCATCGCACTCCACACCCTGCTTGACCAGACCGGTATCCTTACCGATGCACAGATGCTGTATGTTGAATTCGCCATCCGTGATCATAAAGTTCCAGCTGCCGCTCAGACCGATCACATAGAGGTCGCTGGCGGGGTTATAGGCGATGGCGTACATGTCGGCGGAGAGCTTTTTGGTTTCGATGATGGTCAGCGTGTCGGGATCGATAAAGGTCAGCGTGTTATAGTGCGGCTTGTTGTTGACCACCACCAGCTGATGGGTGCCGGGGTTGTAGGTCATGTCGTTGCCGTGATCGATGGGCAGGTCGTACATGGTATCGACGACCTTCCAGGTGCTCATATCCACCTTCCAGATGGAACCGAGGGACTGATGCTGGTCCTCCAGTACCATGTAGGCATAGGTGCCGTCGGTCGCGCTGCCCTGCTGCACATGGTAGTTCATGGTCTTGAAGGTATCGCCGCCCTTGAGCGCCACTTTGCGGGTCAGGCTGATTTTGTAATTGACGTCGGGTTCGATCACGCCAAACAGCAGGTCCTCCGCCAGCACGGCGGGGCAGAGCAGAAGAAGCGCAAGCAGCAGACAAATGATCTTTTTCATAAGAAAGATCCTCCTTTTATTTTTCCCACGGATAAATGGTCCTGCCCTCTTTTTCGGTCATGGTGGCGGTATAGACCCAGCTGCCGAAATCGTTGAAGGCAATGTACCAGGTATCACCGTTGTGTGACATGCTTTCAATCTCGCGGAAGATGCCAAGCTTCAGTGTGTTGATATAGTTGCCATCCCAGTCATACACCAGGATGACCACGGTGCGTTTATCCTTGCTGTTCATGGGAAAGTAGATGTAATTCTCGTCGCAGTCCACGCCCTGCGTGACGAGGCCTGTATCCAGCCCATAATGATAGGAAAGCACATGAAACTCGCTGTCGGTGATGTAAAACTGATAGGTATCCGCCACACCGATGATGTACTGATCCCTGATGGGGCTGTAGCCGATGCAGAAGCTTTCGAAGGGCATTTCCAGCGTGCCCAGCACTTCCAGCGTATCGGGGTCCAGACGGGTGATGCGGTTTCTTTCGGGCTTGTAGTGCACGGCCAGCAGCTCATTTGTGACAGGATTATAGGTCATGTCGTTGCCGTGCCCCAGCGGCAGGGAGAAGGCGACGTCGACAGGTTCCCAGGTGTTCAGGTCAAGCTTCCACACAGAGCAGTCGTGCAGCTTTTGATTTTCCTTGATCAGGTAGTAATAGCGACCGTCTGTACAGCTGCCCTGCTGCACGCGGTAGAGGTATTTATCGGCGCCGTCCGCGGCGATATTATGAAATTTTTGCTTCAGGTAGACCGTAAAGGTGTTCTCGGCGTTTACCGCGCTGAGCGGCAGTTTTTCCTCTGCCAGCACGGGCGGTATCAGAAGAAGCAGGATCAAAACCAGGGCCAGACATCTTTTACACATATCGGTTACCTCACAATATGGAAAGATTCAAACCATATTATACCCTTGCGGGTAGGGGATGTCAATGCGGCAAATTGACAGGGGGACAGGCTCCGTGCTATAATGCGGTCAGAAAAAAAGGGGATGAAGCAAATATGAAATACGCTTTTTTTGATATGGAACAGCCGGGCGAATTCGACAATGCCGCCCTGCTCCGCCGCCTTGCAAGACCGCAGGGGGTGGTGGACGCTGTGCTGGATACCGATACCTATAATGAGATCGATGATCAGTTCGCTTTGGCCTATCTGCTTTTGTCCAAAGAAAAGATCCGTCTGCAGGCGGTATACGCCGCGCCCTTCGGCAACGATAAGGCGGAGACGCCGGCCATCGGCATGCAGAAGAGCCGGGCGGAAATTGAGCATATCCTGAACCTGATGGGTCGGGAGGATATGAAGGAAAAAGTATTTGACGGCTCGGAAAAGTATTTGCCGGATGAAAAAACGGCGGTGGATTCGCCGGCGGCACGCGATCTGGCGGCAAGAGCCATGCAGTACACGCCGGAAAAGCCGCTGTATGTGATCGCCATTGCCGCTATTACCAATGTGGCGTCGGCACTGCTGCTGGAGCCGCGGATCCGCGACCGCATCGTCATTGTCTGGCTGGGCGGGCATGCCCTGCACTGGCATGATAATCATGAATTCAACATGATGCAGGATGTTGCGGCGGGGCGTGTGGTGCTGCGCAGCGGCGCGGCGGTGGTACTGCTGCCCTGCAATGGCGTGGTATCGGCCTTTTTCACGACGGAGCCGGAGCTGAGGGAGAACCTGAAGGGGCAGAATGCGCTGTGTGATTATCTGTATGACTATACGGTTTCCGAATGCTCTGCGCGCAGCAAAGTACACTGCTGGTCCAAGCCCATCTGGGATGTGACGGCGGTGGGGTGGCTGACGGGAGAATTTATGCTGGATGAGCTGATTTCCGCACCCATTCCGTAGTATGACCACCGCTGGGCGCAGGATGGACGCAGACACCCGGTGCGGTATGTGTATCATATCAAACGCGATCTTTTGTTTGATGATCTGTTTGCACGGCTTCGCGGTGAACGATGATCTGCCCTTGCACAAGAATATTAAATGTGAAAAAACGGCAAGCTTTTCAATCATGAAAAGCTTGCCGTTTCTTTATTTGCTTCAGAACTGACCGGATTCGATGTTGACCCAGATGGCGGGGCGTACACCATTGCGGCGATAATCCACCGCACGCTGGTAGCGGGAGCCATCATAGTACACCACAGAACCGCGGATACGGGTCTCACCGTTGGAACGGGTCCACCAGTAGCAGGTTTCCTGACCGGCCACAAAGTTGGTGCAGCTGGTTACGGCGCCCTGCGCTTTGGCGTAAGCAGTGGGCACGCACTTGCGGCTTCTGTCGCCCCAGAAGTAA